>JAZRNC010000001.1:0-4537 GCA_045647965.1 Eubacteriales bacterium
CATTATTGTCCCTGAGGATAACCGCAAGGATGTGGAGGAGATTAAGGCCGAATATGTCAAGGGCATAACCTTCCACTATGTCCGCACCAACGAGGAGGTTTTGGAGTTGGCATTGCAGAAGTAGTTTTTATAAATAAAATAACCCGTTTTGATTTTAGGCGAGGTTTTACAACGCTCTCGCAGGCGATAAAACCGCAGCATACCAAAAGCGTATGTGAGGATTTTAGCGACAAGAGGAAGGCCGTAAAAACCGCATTAAATCGAAACCACAATTAAAGTGACGAACTATATGAGATTTATAGCGATTATACCGGCACGGTACGCAAGTACCCGTTTCCCAGCCAAGCCATTGGCGAAGTTAGGAGGCAAATTGGTTATTGAGAGGGTCTATGAGCAGGTGGCAGGCGTGTTGGATGACGCGGTGGTGGCTACCGACGATGAGCGCATCTATGATGCTGTCAAGGCCTTTGGAGGCAAGGTGGAGATGACCTCAACGGCGCACCGCAGTGGTACTGACCGCTGTTGGGAGGCCTATCAGAAGCAGGGCGGAGAGTTTGATGTAGTGATAAATGTTCAGGGCGACGAGCCCTTTATACAGCCACAGCAGTTGCTTGCCCTCAAGGCTTGCTTTGACAACCCTGCAACCGACATTGCCACCCTTGTAAAGCCCTTCACGGCAGATGATACGTCCCTTCATTTCTTCGCTGGGAAGAGGAACGACGGATACGGTGATTTCGGATACGTGATCGGCGGCGCAGCGCTGAATGGCGAGAGAGATAATTTCACGCGCCTTTTCGTCGGCGTCTTCTTTGAACTGTTCTTCGAGTTCGGCGATCTTCATTGCCTGTTCGTGCTTGATTTCGTTTTCAAGCTGGGAGATCAGGCTTGCTTTTGCTTCTTCCGCTGTCATGCCGGCAACGTTCTGAAGCGCTTCAAACTGCTGTTCTTTGATCTTTTCGATCTGTTCGTTGAGTTCGGTGGTTTCCTTAAGTTTTTTCGAAAGGGTTTCGTCTTTTTTCTCAGCCGCCTCAATTTTGCGGTCGAGAGTTTCTTCCTTCGAGGCTACGCGGCGTTCCTGACGGGAAAGCTCGTTTCGTCTTTCTTTGAGTTCGAGTTCGAATTCGTTTTTCGTTTGTAAAATCTCTTCTTTTGCTTCGAGAAGAGCTTCTTTTTTCTTTGTTTCGGCGGTTTTAATGCCGTCTTCCAAGATTTTTCTTGCTTGAGCTTCTGCGGAGCCTATTTCCGCCTCAGCGACCTTCTTGCGGTACAAAATACCGAAGAAAAATCCCGTTCCGAGACATACGACACCGGAGATCAAAGCTGCAATGATGGGATCCATCCCGCACCTCCTTTGGTTGTGATTCATAGTTTTGTAACTGTCCTTTTCTTTGGGGCGAAGCGTTTTTTTGCGTTCTTTGCGTAAACGCGCCCTATATGTTGAACGTTTTAGCGAATAATATGCCAGTATCAAATGAGGATAAAAACATACTACTTTATATTATACCTCTCCGAGAGAATAAAGTCAAGTCGATTTTTACAACATTCGCGTGCGTGAGACGAAAAATATCGTAATTTTTTTCCAACCACTCACGCCGCATGGTGGTTTTTATACAAAAAAAGCAGTTTTTTATGCATAAAACTGCTTTTTCGTGTGTAAATTTTCGTTTTATTTACCGTCTGCCGATCCGTCTGCGGAGCCGTCTCTCGCGGACGATTGCTTTGACGATGACGTAGATGACCGACAGCGCGGCGATGGATACAAGAGTTGCACGGAAGAAGCGGCTTGCGGAGAAGGAGCGGATTTTTTCAAGGAAGAATAAAAACTCACTTCTTGCAATGTCCGAGGTTGTGATCAGCGGACAGCTTCCGATGATTTCGTCGCCAAGCAGAACGGTGATCGTTCCCGCTTCCGTTCCCGCTTCGATCGGGGCGCGGAGGGATTCTGTGTAGGTGTTGTAGCTGTAGCGGATATCCCGTTCCACGTTCACGGAGGTGGGGAGATAGACGGTGATCGTTTCGCTCGGTACGAGGGTGACGTAATCGAGTGTGGACGACAGCGTGACGGGAATCTCGCAGACTCTTTTCGAGGACGAGAGGACGGTGGTGTACGCGTATGCTTTGAATGCCCAGTCAAACATTGAAATGGCGTTCTGGTAGTTGTAAAGCACACCATCCACGTTTTCCGCACCCAGCACGACGGCGAGGTAAGTGAGATTTCGCGAGTAGTCAACAGCCGCGCCGCAGAGTGCGTATCCGCCTTGTGTGGTAGCACCCGCATTGAGTCCGACGGCACGCTCGTAGTAGTAATCGCCGCTGTAATATTTCGAGATCATAGCGTTGCGGTTGTTTACGTTGCGGTAGTCACTCATATTGGTGGCGTTCATTACGTAGCGGGGGGTGGAGGTGATCTCAACAAATCCGGGAATTTCGTACGCGTATTTGGCGATCGTGAGCGTATCTCTGGCGCTTGTCACCATGGCGTCGCTGTGCATGCCGGTGGGGTTGGTGTAATGGGTGGAGAATGCGCCGAGCTCCGCGGCCTTTTCGTTCATCATCGCGACGAAGTTCTCGGTGTTTCCGCCGATCGCGTGAGCGAGAATGATCGCGGCATCGTTGGCAGAGTTTACGAGCATACACGAGAGCATCTCGGAGTATGTGACGATCTCGCCGACGTGAAAGCCGATCTGGTTTCCGGAAAACTCGTTTGCCATTGCCTGCGTGATCGTAATGGTGCCGGAGAGATCGTCGCCGAGTGTTTCGAAGGCAACGATGGCGGTCATCAGCTTTACGGTGGAGGCAGGGTACACGGTGGAGGCGGAATTATATTCATAAAGGATTCGATCGTTTTCGAGGTTATAGAGGCAGGCGGACGTTACGTACTGCAGTGCGGGTTCGGAGGGAACGTCGTTATCTTCATCCGCAGAGACGGGGAAGGCGAGAGTTGGCACAAGACAAAATAATACCAGCAAAAATGCCGCAAGCCTGTGATGTTTATTCGGAATCTTCATTGTAATACGTCCTTAGACTTTTTCTTGCCGCGACCACATCCTCCTCAATGTGGAGCATCAGCTCGTCGAGGGAGGAAAAACGCTGTTCGTGCCGCAGCATTTCGATAAGGTAAACGGTGACGGTCTTTCCGTAGATGTCATCGGAGAAGTCAAAAAGGTAGGTCTCGAGGGTAATGTCGCTTTCGTCGTCGTTGACGGTGGGGCGATAGCCGAGATTGCACACACCGCGCTTTACGATATAGCGGCCGTCGTTGTCGGTGAAGTCGGCGATACAGCTGTAAACACCGAGCGGCGGCTTGATCTTATCGGCAGGCAGGCGCATATTGATGGTTGGGTGGCCGATCGTTCTGCCGATCTTTTTTCCGTGAAGAACGGGAGAGGTGACCGTGTACGGACGTCCGAGAAGAGAGCTTACGGTGGTAAAATCCCCCATCAGAATGGCGGAGCGGATCTCCGAGGAGGAAACAACACGGTCATTTTTTGTCGTTGGTGGAATGATGTGGGCGGGAATGCCGTATTCGTCGGCAAATTCACGAAGGGAAGCGGCAGTACACGATGCCCCACGGCCGAATTTGAAATTGAATCCACAGATGACGGCGGAGGGGGCGTATTCTTCGACGATTTTTCCGAAGAAGTCCCGGCCGTCCACGTCGCGGATGTCGTCAAAATTTTCAGCGATGATGTAATCGGCGCCGTATTTGCCGAGGAGGTGGAATTTTTCCTCCGTGGTGGTAATGTAACCGACGGACGATTTTTTTACGAGATTTTCAAGAGTCCAGACGACGACGGGAACACAGAGTCCGCGGGCTAATTCTACGGCCTTTTTCAGTAGTTCGAGGTGGCCGAGATGGATGCCGTCGAAAAATCCGAACAAAAACACGCCGTGGCGGAGATAGTGCATCTCTGTGCCGAGGACCAGCGTTTGATTGGGGGTGGGGGCGAGGATTCGCATAGGCATCTCCTGCTTTCTCTGTGGGAGGGTGGTGTGGAACGAATTTTAAAAAACTTTCAGTGCAAAAACCGGGCAGACCTTCGTGCAGTAGGCGCAGCGGACGCATTTTTCTTCGTCGGGGACGGCGCGGAGTCGCACGGTATCTTCTTTTTCAGTGCGGATGTCCCGAAACTCCGATGTAAAATCTCCATAGGCGACCCCTTCGGTTTCCGTGACGGGGACGAGGGAGAGCGCACCCTCCCCACACCGACGAACGCACGCGCCGCAGCCTTACAGTATTCCTCGACATGGAGGGTACGCTTTTTTTGCTGCAGAGCGGTTTTGTCCTCGTCGGAGAACGAGCCGTTCGTGAGAAAACGGAGGTTGGCATCCACTTCTTCGCGCGACTGCATTCCGATGGCGACCGCATCAATGAACGGTTTGTCGAGAACAAAACGCAGTGCTTCCTCTGCCGAGGTGCAGAGATGACCGCCTCCGAGTGCTTTCATCGCAAAGATGCCGATTCCCTCGGTGTGCGCGGCAAGAAGAGCCTCTCGCATATCCGCTTCCCCTCCGTCCGCGATGCCGATTCCCGCCA
>JAZRNC010000002.1:0-11483 GCA_045647965.1 Eubacteriales bacterium
CCCTCCGGGAGGGTTGCACAGACTGCGCTAGTGCGCTCCCGACGGAGTCGGGTGAGGGAGAGTGCGTCACAATGAAGATGATTACAATTCAAAGTTACGCAGGCTCCTTCCACACTTCGTGGTCCCCTTTCCGCCATCGGAGATGGAGCCGACAGGAAGTCTTTGAATGTGTGTAACTTTAGGGGGATGGGCTTTGCCCGATGCCTTTTGTAATACAAAGGCGAAACTGGCGCGATAAATAAGAATTTGTGAGGATAATGCGTTGAAAAATAAAATGATTCTGATAACCGTTTTCTTACTTGTAGGATTTGCAATATCCTTGCCTGTTTTCGTTGTGACAAAAAACGATATTGTCGAAACCGTTACAATTACTATCGGTGTTACTCTTTATCACTTTATAATGAGGCTTGCGGTTGGCACTATTGTAAATTCCATTCTGAAAAATAAAGCCAATCATAAAAATGTATGGTTTCGCGAAAAAAGTTTTGAAAATAAGTTTTACAAGCTAATACGTGTACGAGAGTGGAAAAAATATCTTCCGACATACAGTCCGGATACATTTGATACAAGTCGAAAAACCATTAAAGAAATTGTAGGCGCAACCTGTCAAGCGGAGATAATTCACGAGGTCATTATGGCACTCAGCCTGTTACCAATAACCGTAATACCATTTTTGGGCGGGGCGGCTGCCCTGATTATAACATCTGTTTTTGCAATGCTGCTTGATTCTTTGTTCGTGATACTTCAACGGTACAATAGACCGAAGCTCGTCAGAGTAATGGAGCGTTTTGAAAAAATAAGAAAATAGCGAACAGGGTGTATCGTAATCAGACAGAATCAACTTACGATACAAATTCCAATTTATAGAGCAGAGAATAAAACGAACCCCGACGTCTTTTTCAATCTGTTGGGGTTAATTATTTGTTTGCTGCGTAGCAAATTCTCATCTGCGAGTAAACTTCCTTGTGAGAAGGAGTCTTTTTGGGGGGCGCTTTATATAGTGACTTTTCGTTTTGTCCTGCTCACATACGATACGGGACGTGATTGGCGCGAAAAAATAAATACTTAAAAAATATAAAAAATTTTGTAAACCCATTGACAAATCATGAAATATGTAGTATAATATCTAATGTTGACAGCAACAAGCAGTCATCTGCGGAAGTGGCGGAACTGGCAGACGCGCACGTTTGAGGGGCGTGTGGTTTACACCGTACGGGTTCAAGTCCCGTTTTCCGCACCAAAAACAGGAATTCAAGCTTTTAAGTTTGAGTTCCTGTTTTTCTTTATGAGCGGGACTTGAAGGCCGCGCGTCAGAAAACAGTCCGGCGAACTGTTTTCCCGCGGCACCGCTCCTTCCGCAGAAGGGCAAGTCCCGTTTTTCGCACCAGAAAAAAGCACTTGCAATCGCAAGTGCATTTTTTTAGCTAAATCCGAATCTAAAGCCGATGGGCGAAGGGTTCGGATTTCTTTATTCTTTTAAAAAGATATGCCCAATACAAAATTGATCATATCTTTTTTGTACATCTAAAATTTTATCTTTGAATTGTTCAAGTTCTGGAGTTTTCAATATATTATGCAATAGATTTTTACATATCCGTTCGGTTTGAACTGGGTTATGCAAAGTGGTAGAATATAAAAGCTGAGATTTATTTTCTTTCTCGGATTCTATCATATGTTTTTCCAGCGTAGCAATAATCCGATTGATGTATTCTTCCGCTCTGTCCGTTTGTCCAAGTTGAATATATATCTTTGCGATCTCGGCATAGTTGGAAAGAAGCGGCGGATCATAAAATCCTGCATATTTACCATCTAATACGGTTTCAAGTAAAGCTGTCGCCTTTTGATAATAAAAAATTTTTTCTTCAAGCGTCATATCGGGCAAGATTAGTTGCCGTACTGAACACTCTGCAAGATCAATCGTGTAAATTATATTTTTCAGAACTTGCGATCTGTATTCTTCGCCATCCATTACGAATTTTGCATATACCTCGCGACTATGGCATAATGACGGCAACTTTTTGTAATAATTTTTTCCTTTTTCTCGAATGGCTGGATCTTTTGATTCGGAGCAAAGTTGAAGCATGATTCGGTAGATCTCATTGCGTTTATCATCATCTGTACAACACTTTTCAGCGTGTTCTGCCAGTGAGATCATTTTCTCAACACGTTCTTTATCATATAGCTTTTTTCGGTATACATGAAGCATAACATCGGCATAATTGCCATAATGGTCGGGATTTAACTCTATTTCATGGATCCAAGCCTGATATACACCTTCCCAATCCTTTTTTTCATGGAGAACATGAATCTTCTCACCAAATTCTTTTCGATGTTCAATGCTCCAAAGCAAGTCCATATCAAATAAGGAATCTATAGAGCATTTGAAAAGCAAGGCAATTTGGGGGAGGAGTGCTATGTCGGGCGACAATAATCCTCGTTCCCATTTTGAGACGGTTTGCGAGGAAACGCCGAGATGGTCGGCAACAGCCTCTTGCGTCATGCCGTGAGTCACGCGCAATTCTCTTAATTTGTTTTTGAGTTCCATGTTTTTTATACCTTATTCTTCATCCAATAATCGTTTTTCTTTTTGCGGTAAAGCAAAAGAAATACTATATATGTCAGACAATCGAGAATGGCACTTAATAGGTAACCCACAAAAGGAATATTGATCATTGAATCAAACACGCACATCGGAGCGAAGAAGAAAGTCGGGAAAGAAATCGTTTTCTTTCCAAACACTACACTATCGAACGTGTTCAGTATAAAACAGATCAAAACGATCGAAGCAATGCAGATAAGCATTTGGAATTCACGCTTCAAAATCAACTTGAGATCCTCTGCAAAAGAAATGTACTTCCTATCTTTGTAATCAGAAACAACTTCATCTTCACCGATGCTTTTTCTAATTTTAGACGTGTACAGTAAGAAAAAGCCGAATGCAACAGTTGTCATTAGCGCAATTATAAGTAGTCTCAAGGAGGGACTTTCAAGCTCGCTTAATATTGCTCCCCAAATGGCATATAGGGCAATGTATACGAATAAAGTAATAATTGATGCAAATGTGATATTCCAAAGTGTTCGTTTCATAATATTCTCCCCAAGGTTTTATTTTGCTTTATTATATCACATATCAAATTGATTGTAAATAGACAATAAGGCACACAGTTGTGTCCGTTTTATATCATTTTCAGAGTTCGGATTTATCATCACTCACTGCACCAGAAAAAAGCACTTGCAATCGCAAGTGTTTTTTTTAGCTAAATTCGCCGATGCTGGAATAAATCCACTTGTGGTGGATGAAATCGCTTTGCGATGAAATCCGATTACGTCGGGATAGATGAGGCGGATTTAATTTCAACTGAGGCAAAGCCGAGGATTTCATCGTGTGTAGCACGGTTTCATTAAAATATATGCGTTGCATCTTTGTATCACAAGTCCAAGAAAAAAAGACCGTTTCGAATGGTCTTTTTTATCTAATTCGAAGGATTAGTATGTAATTTCACCGCGAGAGAACACAGGAACACCGCAGGCGTATGGCATCACGCAACCGACCGAGCTGGGCACGCTTTATACGCTTGACGAATTGCGCACTTTAGTCGCATATGTGCACAGCAAGGGAATGAAAATTTTTATGGATGGCGCGAGGCTTGGCTCTGCTCTTGATTCTTTGGGGTGCACGCTGCGTGAAATGATAGCGGATACGGGCGTTGATGTGTTTACCGTCGGGGGAACGAAAGCGGGCGCTATGTTCGGCGAGGCAGTTGTTTTCACGGATAAAAACGCATTGTCTGCGGGAGAGTATATTTTAAAGCAGTCTTTACAGCATTTTGATAAATCCAAATTCTTGGGTGTTCAAATGTGCACACTTTTTAACGATGATCGATGGGTGAAAAACTTTGATCACGCGAATAAAATGGCAAAATTGCTTAAAAAGTGCCTTCGTCAAAAGGGGATCAAGCCATATTTTTAGGTACAAAGTAATATGGTGTTTTGCGTTATCGAAGAAAGTGTTTTGGAGAAAAAGTGCACATTATATGATCTCAAATATTGGTTTGAGGACAAAAGGGTTGGGAGAATTGCAACAACCTTTGCTACGACCGAGGAAGATGTTATGAAGCTTGTAAACTTAATAGAGTAAGAGGTTGCATTTTTGTACTACGAGTCCAAACAAGCCTGAGGTAAATGCCTCGTGCTATGTTTTTTCTTGAAAGATATTGTGGCAGCACAGATCTTTTGCTTTGTGTTGATGGTGGGTTTTGCGTTACTGTGTTTTATAGCTTTGTTCTTACGCCTACAAACAATAAAAACCGTTGAGACATAAGAAACGACCGAACAGACGAAAAGCAACATTTTTCCGCGTTTATATGCTATAATAGTATTTGTAAAAAAGGAGGGTGAGACAAATGAACGCAATTCAAACAACGGAACTTGTCAAGCGATATAAAAAACTGACCGCCGTGGACAAAGTCAATTTGGAAATTCGGCATGGCGAACTGTTTTCTCTGCTGGGAGTGAACGGTGCCGGAAAAACCACAATCATCAAAATGCTTTCCTGCCTGACCAAACCCACGGATGGGGATGCCATTGTGGGTGGCTACTGCATAACAACGGAATCGGAACAGGTAAAACGGCTGATCGGTGTATCCCCCCAGGAAACAGCGGTTGCGCCAAACCTTTCCGTAAAAGAAAATCTGGAACTGATCTGCGGTATTCACGGCTTTCCCAAAGAAAAAACAGAGGCAAAGATCAGAGAACTTTCCGCACAATTTAAACTGGATCCCGTTTTGAAAAGAAAAGCCGGCAAGTTATCCGGAGGCACACAGCGCCGTGTCAGCATTGCGATGGCACTGATCAGTGAACCCCAAATCCTATTTCTGGACGAACCTACACTCGGTCTCGATGTTCTTGCACGACACGACCTTTGGGACGAGATTCGCTCTTTGCGTGGCAATGTAACGATCATCCTGACGACACATTATATGGAAGAAGCTGAGGCTCTTTCTGACCGCATCGGTATTATGAAAAGCGGCAGACTTCTTGCGGTAGGAACGACCGAAGAACTCTGCCAAATGGCAGGAACCGATGATTTTGAAACAGCGTTCGTTTCGATTGTAAAGGAGGAGACGGTATGAGAATGATGACTTTTGCCAAAAGATGCGTGAAAGAGATCTTGCGTGACCCGATCAATCTTGTCTTCGGTCTGGGGTTTCCGCTTATCTTACTGTTGCTTCTGAGCGCTATGCAGGCAAACATTCCGGTGAGCTTATTTGAAATCGACACACTAACTCCGGGCATTACCGTATTCGGACTATCGTTTATGACACTGTTTTCAGCAACCTTAATTTCCAAAGACCGCGAAAGCGCCCTTCTGCAGAGATTGTACACGACACCGCTTACGGGATTTGATTTTATTATGGGCTATATGCTCCCGCTTTTGCCAATCGCCATCGGACAGACCGTCATCTGCTATCTGGTTGCGATTCCTTTGGGGCTGACTTTTAACGTAAATATGATATATGCAATCATCGGGATCATCCCTATGGCAATCTTTAATATTGCCCTTGGACTTTTGTGCGGCAGTATTTTGGGAGTGAAACAGGTTGGCGGTATTTGCGGTGCACTTCTTACCAATCTCTCCGCCTGGCTTTCCGGAGTGTGGTTTGATCTCAAACTTGTGGGAGGATTTTTTGGGAAATTAGCAAATATGCTTCCCTTTGTCCACGCAGTAGAAATGGAAAAAGCATTGTGCATCGGGGATTTTGAGCTTGCAGCGTCCCATATTCTGCCGATTCTTCTGTACAGTGTACTTATAACGGTGGCGGCTGTGTTCTGTTTCCTCGGACAAATGAAAAAAGAATAAGGAGTCCGCGCGATGAAATACAAACTCATTATTGCCAAAGATGCCGAAGAAGAAATAACCGTTGTCGCCCATGCTCCATCTTCTCTCACACAGCAGATCGAAGATCTTGTCCGCAATTTTTCCGGTACAGCGTGTATTATGGGATATCGGGATGACGAAATGCGGAAACTGGCATTCGGGGAAATCGAGTGTATCACCATTCTGGAGCGAAAAGTGATTGCCATTGATACGTCCGGCAAACACTATCGCATACAAGACAGGCTGCGTGATCTGGAGGAGATTCTGCCTTCTTATTTTATCCGCATTAACAAGTCCACCCTTGCCAATGAGCACCGTATTCTGCGATTTGATGCCGTTTTCAGCGGCGGTGTGGATGCCGTATTTGCGTGCGGTTATCGGGAGTATGTTTCCAGGCGCTGCTTTGCTGAAATCAGAAGGAGGTATGAAGGAATATGAAAAGGTTTGTTTTGGAATTTATTCGCCGTGGTTTGTTTGCTTGCGGTTTTGGTCCCATTGTTTTGGCGATACTCTATCTGATCTTGCAGCAATCTGCTGCTGTAGAGACTTTAACCGTAAATCAAGTCTGTCTGGGTATATTTTCATTATCAGCTCTTGCCTTTATTGCGGGCGGAATGAATGCCATCTACCAAATTGAGCAGCTGCCTCTGATGGCGGCAATTCTGATCCAGGGCAGCGTTTTATATATAAGCTATCTCATTACGTATCTGCTCAACGATTGGCTTGAGTGGGGAGTAGCTCCTATTTTGGTTTTCTCCGGCATTTTTGTTGTAGGCTATTTCGCAATCTGGGCGATCGTTTATGCTATTATTAAGCAAAAAACAGCAAAACTCAATGAAATGCTAAAAAAGAAACAACAGAATGTATAAAAAATCAATGCAAACTATGAAGACAGCCCCCGTTCACCGGAACGAGGGCTGTTCGTTTTGTTTGGGAAAGAATACAAATATTTTGTGATTCTACCGTTAGTGATGATGCTCCGATAATGAGACAAAATCCACGCGGCAATGCTCCTCTCGGCAATGCTCACCTTCCGCTTCAAGTTCAAGCGTTGCGTGACCTATACCGTGATTTTTTAATTCCTCCCGGATCTTATTCTTCATATCGTAATGATTACCGTCGATAACGATATGCATTGTTGCATAATTGTTATGCCCGTCTATGCTCCAAATATGGATGTGATGTACGCCAAGTACCCCCTCATTTTCGAGAATACGTTCCTTTATTTCGCTGATATCCAGATCATAAGGTGTTTTCTCAAGAAAAATCGCAAGTCCTTCTTTTAAATTCTTTATGGCATTTATGAGAATAAAAATCGCCACGCCGATGGACATTAGAGGATCAATCACATATAAATCCGTAAATCTCATTATAATCGCTCCAATGAGAACGACTCCCCAGTTAAGCACGTCTTCAAGCATATGGAGATTGACTGCCTTTTGGTTGAGAGAACCACCTTCCCGAGTCAGAAACGCAGCACCAAGGTTAATTAAAACGCCAACGACAGCAAAAATAATCATACCGTTATAGTTGATTTGAGTTGGCGTGATGATTCGCATTACGGCATTGCAAATAACCACAACAGAACTGAGCAAGAGAATCGAGTTTGTTATTACACTGCCCATAACCGAGTACCGTGCGTAACCGTAGGTGTATTGTTCATCGGGTTGTTTTACACTTTTCTTCTCAAGCAAAAGCGCGACCCCGATACTCGCCGCATCGCCGAGATCGTGAACAGCATCCGAAACGATAGCAACACTGGCTGTAAAAATGCCGCCAATGATCTCAAATATCGAAAACGCTAAATTGAGAATAAAGGCAATCAGGATGTTTTTTTGTTTCATAGATCCTCCAAGTTGACAAAAGGTTGATTTTACTGTACAATATATTCGTTACAGAACGTACTGTTTGATAAAATTATACTCTCTGACTAATATATAATCAACATATCTTTTATGTGAATCGTTCAATACCGAACAAATCCCGGATATTGTATGGAGGAAAAGATGGATAGACGGCAAAAAAAGACACGAGAAGCAATCTTCAACGCATTTACTGCGCTTTTATCGAAAAAGCATTACAATCAGATCACGGTTGGTGAAATTATTGAAAGAGCCGACGTTGGCAGAGCAACCTTTTATGCCCATTTTGAAACCAAGGATTATTTGCTGAAAGAGCTTTGCGAAGAGCTTGTTTGCCACATTTTTGATGCAACCGATGCAGGTAATGAAAAGCACATACATATTTTTGATTGCGATGCACCTTCGTCCGCTATATTACACCTACTGCAGCATTTACAGAAAAATGACAATAACATCTTGGCGCTGTTGGCTTGTGAAAATAACGAACTGTTTTTGAGGTATTTTAAGGAAAACCTAAAGATACTAATACAAAAGCAACCTCATATCTTCGGAAACAAAAAAGAACGAGGACTTCCAGACGATTATTGGATCAATCATATTTCAGCCACCTTTGTAGAAACAGTTAGATGGTGGCTTAGCAACGGAATGAAGGAAAGCCCCGAAACAATTTCAACCTATTTTCTGACGGTAATATAACAGAAATTATACAAGCCCCCGTTCACCGGAACGAGGGCTGTTCGTTTTGTTTGGGGAAGAATACAAATATTTTGTGATTCTACCATTCGTGATGAAGGCAATCAGGATGTTTTTTGTTTTTTTATAGAACCTTCAAGTTGCCAAAAGGTTGATTTTGCTGTTTTTGAGGGTGAATCCTCAGCTCAGCTCAACTGTGTAAAGCCAGCCACACTTCATATCGTCGGGATTGATTGCGGGGAAGCAAAGCTCAGCACATCCGTCATTATTTCTGACATCCACCGGTGCATCGCAGGTGAGAAGTTTTGCCTTGAGCGTAGGATTATAGGGAATTTCTTCAAGTTTCACACAGCCATAGGGGAATTTTGTCAGAATCGCATAAACCTTTTCGCCCTTCTTCGTGTAGAAAATATCGGTCTGCTTATTTTTTGTGTAGATATCGGTTCCGTAAATCGCATCGCCGTTTACTTCGAGCCACTTGCCCATCTGAAGAAGACGTTCTTCCATGATCACGGGGATCGTGCCGTCAGCCGCAGGTCCAATGTTCAGAAGGAAATTGCCGCCCTTTGATACAAGCTCGCAAAGCATTGTCAGGAGTTCTTTCGCACTCATGTAGTCGTTGACGCCTTCAATGCGGTTGAAACCGAAAGATTTTCCGATACCGCGGCATTCCTCAAAAGGTCTGTCAAGAACAATGTCCTCAATCCGTCTGCCTCCCTCAATCATTCCGTATTCCGAAGTGAAATTACCGCCGAGTCTGCCCCGTGTTTCCTTACCCCATCGGTCGTTGGGAACGATAGTGTCACGAACGGGCGATTCATTGTAAAGCCAGGTCAGAAATTCCGTTGAGTGCCATGTTGAACTTGAATGCTCCCATTCGCCGTCGGTGAAAAGTGTCCAGGGCTCGTATTTGCAGATCAGCTCCTTCAGCATCGGATGCAGATGCGTGACCGCGTATTCTTCGGGATTTCTGAGATAAACCGGATTGAACCACTCATATACCGAATGATAAACACCGAACTTCACGCCTGTTCCTTCCATAGCTTCGCGCAGTTCCATGCAGAAGTCTCTGTGAGGACCAACATCGTATGAGTTCCAGTTCCATGCATATTCAGTGGGGTAAAGACAGAATCCGTCATGATGTTTTGACACCAGATTGATGTATTTCGCACCGGCTTTTTTGAACAGCTCTGCCCAGTATTTTGCATCGAAAAGCTCAGCCTTAAAGCCTTTTACGAAATCTTCGTATTTGAATGAAGAACCGTAGGTTTTGTCATGGAAGATGCGTGCGGGATGAGAGGGATTTTCGATCTGACGCATATACCATTCGGCATATTCACCGCAGCGTGTATATGCGGGGACCGAGTAAAGTCCCCAGTGGATGAAAATACCAAATTTTGCGTCTCCGAACCACTTCGGGACTGGACGAGAGTTCAGCGATTCCCATGTATTTTCGTAAAGCATAGGTAAATCCTCCGTTTGTCAGATTATTTCAACAATTTCATGAATGTCAACACGGTCAACATTTACGGTGAGCTTTCCGTCTGCATAATCGAAGCTGAGAGCTTTTCCTGTCGGCTGAAGCATTACGGATTCCGGCTTGTTATCAAGTGCAACTGCCAAAGTTATATCAACAACAGGAGGGATGAAGTCTTCCGTAGCGGATGATGTTGACATATGATTGCCGTTTGCGTTTACAAGCTGGATGCAGAGCTTGCCGTCCTTCTTCAGAGCGACTATTTCGAGAAGACCCACAGCATTTTCAATCTTTACAAGAGATGAATACAGCTTATCACAGAAATTACGGATCACTTTTCTGTACATGAACTGCATACAGTCGTAATACTGATCACCGAGGTTAGCAGGTACGGCACCAATTTTGCCTTTTCCGTATGGGAGGATCAATCCTGCAAGAGGCGCATCCGAATGTGCTTCTCCGTACCAGACCATGGCTTCGGCATTGTCTGCACTTATCGAGAATGCGTCACGGAAATAACCAACATCGTAATCGCTGATTGCGGCATAACGCCACTGACCGCTTCTGTCGGTATCCTCAACCGTGAACGGCAAATGTGCGGCAAACATACGGCAGGTGTTCACCCCTGTGAGAAGAAGGCTTCCGCCGTTTTTGGCATATTCGATCAGCTCATTTATCATGCTGTCTTCAAGTCCTGCTGGAAGATCGGGCAGTACGATGAGCTTGTAATCTCCGCAGTGACCGCGCAAAGTATGTTCGCTGACTACTTCCGTTAACTGACCGGCATCGCAGAACAGAGCAACCGTGCCAACTGTTTTTTCGTAACCGCATCGGGTGAAAAGTCCGCCGGCTTCAATGTGGCGGTTGTGAGTAGAGAGAAGTATCGCGGCTTCATGCTCGGCTTTTCCACGGAAGCAAAACGGCTGGCGTGCACGGATGAATTCAGCTACCGGCTTCATGCGTCGGATCTGATCCATTCTCGGGGAGCCGTCAGGCTGTTGGGTGATGTAATTCTGAAAACCACCGCCGACTGCAAGAACAGTAGATGCTTCCTGCATGATCTGAACAGGGTGTTTAGGAAGATCTCCGGGCTTGTTTGCAATCTGAGATCGGAAATTCCATGCCATAAGATCCCATGTCCGGTTTTGCTGAGCGATAGCACGTCCCGCATATCTTGCAACATTGAACGAATTCCACGGATTGAAGTCACCGGAGAGAAAGTCCACGTTCGACGAAACCTCTTCGGGCATGTGGTCGGTGTAAGCCCAGTTTGAAGCAATCTGGAAATCGGGGTATTCCGCATGAACCTCGTCAACATAATGGCGAACATAACGGCGGAAAAGCTCACGATTGAATTCACGGAATTCGTTGTAATAAGCATCGCCGCGATTTACGGGAGGCTTGCCGTCGAGATCAATGCCGACTTCCTTCTCGAATGCGGCGATTGTATCCGGATGATAGTCAAGAGCAGTTGCCCAGCACTCACCGTCCACCCATACACCGTCGATGCCGTATTTACCCGCAAGCTCCTTGAACTGAGGAATAAGCAGTTTGTCGGCGTAAGATCCCATCG
>JAZRNC010000003.1:0-10747 GCA_045647965.1 Eubacteriales bacterium
TGCTACAATCCTGTGTTATGCCGTGATTCACCATCCCGATGAAACGGAAGTCACCCATAGAGGTTCATATCGTAATCTTCTTGGAACGGATGACGAGAACGTAACAAAGGCATACTCTCCCGATCTTCTCGTTTCCGACACTACGCCGATTGCTTTTATCTGGCATACGATGGACGATCAGACCGTAGATGTAAGAAACAGCTATCTTTACGCCTCTGCGTTAAAAGCGCATAATATATCTCATGAGCTCCATGTATTCCCGAATGGTCGTCACGGTCTTGGACTTGCAGCAGCTGCTCCACATGTCGCGCAGTGGACAACTCTCCTCAAAAACTGGCTGATTTACAACGATTGGGCGAGTGAAAAGACGAATAATTAACAATTATTAAATATTTTTGCGTAAGATTTGTTATATTTTTCGTGTATCATAAATACATAATATAAAATATATTGCCGGAAGTTTTTCTTCCGGCCTTTTCTTAACGGAGAGTCCAATGAAATTGATACAGTGTATTTTCCTCGGGTATTTGCTTGGTGGGCTAAACCCCGCAGCATTTCTTTCAAAAATCAAAAAGATCGACTTTCGTTCTCGCGGTACAAAGAATTTCGGAGCAACGAACACCTTGCTTCTTCTCGGAAAAGGGTATGGGGCATTCGTTATGGTTTTCGATATCGCCAAAGCCTATGTTTCAGTCAAGCTGTCGCAGGTTATGTTTCCTCAGATGATCTTTGCGGGACTCATCGGTGGTGCGGCGGCAGTAATCGGGCACGTTTTTCCATTCTATATGCGCTTTAAGGGAGGCAAAGGACTTGCTTCATTTGGCGGAATGATTCTTGGTGTGGATCCGGTACTGTTCTTACTACTTCTTTGTATCAGCGTTCTCCTTATGCTTATGGTAAACTACAGTTACGCGATGCCCGTTTCAGCAGGAATTCTTTTTCCTGTTCTATATTACCTGGAGACACGCGATATGTTGGCGTTTGTGATCTCGGCTATGATTAGTGGTCTGATCATTTGGAAACATTTCGGTAATATTGGGAAAGCAAAACGCGGGGAAGACGTAAAGATCAGAGAATATATCAAAAATCATCTGTTTTAATTGTATATAAAAATCCCTCGATCGGGTTCATCGTGTAACGTACCCGTCGAGGGATTATTTTTTTAGTTTACTTTCAATCTTGCCTGAGCTTTCAGACGGCTTTCGGTATTCAGAATTTTCTTACGGAGACGGATAGTTTTGGGAGTTACCTCAATGAGTTCGTCGTCGGCAATAAATTCGATGGCTTGTTCGAGGGACATGATTTTCGGCGGAACGAGACGGAGAGCTTCGTCAGCGCCGGCAGAACGAATGGCTGTCAGATGCTTTTTCTTACATACGTTAACAGCGATATCTTCTTTCTTCGGACATTCACCAACGAGCATTCCTTCGTAAACGGGAGTCTGAACACCAATGAACATAACGCCGCGATCCTGAGCGTTAAAGAGACCGTACGACGTTGCCTCACCGTCTTCACTGGCAACGAGAGAACCGGTGAAACGTGTTACGATATCACCCTTGTAAGGCTTGTATCCATCAAAGAGGGAATTGAGGATGCCCTCACCGCGTGTGTCTGTCATAAATTCACTGCGATAACCGAAGAGACATCTTGCGGGGATGGAATATTCGATCTTCATACGCGCGCCGTGGAGACCCATTTCCAAAAGATCACCTTTACGGGAGCCGAGTTTTTCCACAACAGCTCCGACATATTCTTCGGGAACATCAATCGTGACTTTTTCCATAGGTTCGGAGAGTACACCGTCGATTTCTTTATAAATAACGCGAGGAGTGGAACAGCAAATTTCGTAACCTTCACGGCGCATTGTTTCCACGAGAATGGAGAGGTGCATTTCACCGCGTCCTGCAACCTTAAAGCTGTCGGTGGTATCACCGTCTGATACGCGCAGGGATACGTCCTTGAGGGTTTCTTTATAAAGTCTTTCACGAATCTGACGGGAGGTAACAAATTTTCCTTCTCTTCCGGCGAAGGGGCTATCATTAACCGAGAATGTCATTTCCATTGTCGGTTCGCTTACTTTGACAAATTCAAGAGGCTCGGGATTCTGGAGAGACGTGATCGTGTCACCAATGGTGATGTTTTCCGCGCCGCTGAAACATACGATATCACCCATAGAAGCTTCGGTTACGGGAACACGCTGGAGACCGTCGATCGTGTACAGCGATACGATTTTTGTCTTAACGGGTGCAGCATCGGGGGAATGGTAGTTTACGATATAAACATCTTCTCCCTGACGTACGGAACCGCGTTCGATGCGTCCGATACCGATACGTCCTACGTAATCATTATAGTCAATGGAAGAAACGAGAAGCTGGAGCGGAGCATCCTTTTCTCCTTCGGGTGCAGGAATATAATCAAGGATTGTGTCAAACAGACAGTCGAGGTTGTCCCCCAGATCATACGGCGAGAGGGAAGCACGACCCGTACGTCCGCTGCAGAACAGAATCGGGGAATCAAGCTGGTCGTCGGTTGCATCAAGTTCAAGAAGAAGTTCGAGGACTTCGTCCGGTACTTCGTCAAGACGTGCATCCGGTCTGTCAACTTTGTTAACAACGACGATAATTCTGTGACCGAGTTCCATCGCACGACCGAGTACGAAGCGCGTCTGAGGCATCGGACCTTCTGCCGCATCAACGAGGAGAATAACACCGTTTACCATTTTTAAAATTCTCTCGACTTCACCACCGAAGTCGGCGTGACCGGGGGTGTCGATGATATTGATTTTAACACCGTTTCTTTCAACGGAAGTGTTTTTGGCAAGGATGGTAATACCACGTTCTCTTTCAAGATCACCGGAGTCCATCACTCTGTCGCGAACGACCTGATTCTCGTGATAGGTATCACATTGTTTAAGCATCTGGTCTACGAGGGTTGTCTTTCCGTGGTCAACGTGGGCAATGATAGCAATATTACGAAGATCTTCTCTAATCAAAACAGGAAACCTCTCTTTGGCGCGCGGACAAAGACTGTCGCGCGGACAAAATCCTTTCAAAAAATTTATACACATTAACTTATAAATTATATCATAATTTGTTCGAAAAATAAATAAAAATGCAGCAAAAAAATAAATTTCGGCACTTTGTAGAAAAAAACCGATGGATTACATCGGTTTTTATACGGATGGAAAACGATTCCAAAAATCTTCAAGAATTACACCAAGGGAATACGTGTTTCCGGTGAATTTGATATGATTCCAGTGAGGAGGCAGAAGGGGGATCATACGGGGATCCTTTAGTCTGTCGTCAAGGATGACGATGACTCCTTTGTCATTTTCCGAGCGGATGACTCTGCCCGCCGCCTGCATAACTTTTACCATACCGGGATATACGTAAGCAAATTCATATCCTTGCTGCATTTTTTCGTTATAGTAGTTTGCAGTAATATTTCGCTCGGCTGATAGCTGCGGCATACCGATACCAACGATGATTGAACCGATCAGACTGTCGCCGGCAAGGTCAATACCTTCGGAAAAAACGCCGCCGAGAACACAGAATCCAACGACGGATTCGTAAGATTCCCCTTCAAAAATCTGAATAAATCGCTCTTTTTCCCGATAACTCATCGATGGCTTTTGCATTACGATATTCATATCCCCATTTATTTTTGAGAACGAGAGACAAACTTTTTTCATATAATCGTAAGAGGTGAAGTAGACGATGTATTTACCTTCTCGTGCAGAAACGATCTCAGAGATCACTTCCGCACAGTCCGATATGGAATCAGTGCGGTCATTAAGTCTCGTACTTATGGAATCGTAAGCGATTACACAAAGGTTGTTTTGATCGTACGGGGAAGGAAGATCAAGAGTTTCGGCATCTGTTTGCCCTGTGACATCTTTGAAATAATCAATCGGGGATAATGTAGCGGAAAAGAGGATTGTACCATTCGAAAGATGAAGGAGATTATCAATGATTCCCGAGGGATCGATACATATGATTTTCAGTGTAACGTCGGAATCGTATCTTGTTGCTAAAAATCGGAATTTTTCATCAAAAAAAGCAGAAGATGTTGAAAAACTACTGAAATTTTGATAAAACGGGGCGAGCAAATGTGCCGCTTCGGCGTTTGAAAACGATAACTTTGAAAATAAGCGGGTTAACGTGTTGATTTTTATAATAACTTCATCGGGGAGAAGTTGGGATTCATGATAAGAAACGGTATGTTCTCCGTTTTGATCGGTCACGATCCGCTCTCCCTCAGAACATCCGTCCCGTACCGATTTCATCAAATCGAGCAGTTCATTGACAAGTTTTTTAATTTGCTCTGCAAAAATATCGGTAGAATCCATGGTGTTTTTCAGTTCACGAACATGGGAGAGAGAAAGCTCTGACGAATACGTACTGCGTACACGGTCGGGCAGATTGTGGGACTCGTCGAATAAAAACGCAAACTTATTTTGGCATTCGGGATTTTTGAAATATCGTTTAAAGCGGATTCTTTCGTCAATGATATAGTTATAATCGCAGACGATGACTTGACAGTATTCGGAGAGATCAAGGGATAATTCGTAGGGGCAAACGGTGTATTTTTCTGCGGTTTTAATGATCCGTTTAGTATCGTAGATATGGTTTTCACTGTTAAGAAGTTCGACGAGCGCGCCGAGCAATCGTTCACGAGCGGAAAGGAATGAAGGAGAGAATTCACTCGGTAAACTATCGTTTCGCTTGCAGTATTTGCAGTTTCGCTCAAAGAGAACAGCCCCCGATTTTTCGGCGCAGAACTGCTCTTTCGATGAGATCATAATGGTTCGCAGAGAGGGAGTGTATTTCGAAATTTTCTCCGATGCTTCAAGAGCCGCGATTCCCGTTACGGTTTTCGCTGTGAAATAAAATATTTTGTCAATATAACGACTTCCGACCGCTTTGAGTGAGGGGAACAGAGCCGACATCGTTTTTCCGATTCCCGTTGGGGCGGAAGCGACCAGAGTATCCCCGTGACGAAGTGTGCGATAAGCGGATTTAATGAATTCTTCCTGCCCGTCACGGATGCTGTGATACGGGAAAGGCATGACGTTCAACTCATCCCGCAGTTTCGTGTGGCTGATATAAAAGGCATCCAGTAAAACGGAGATACGGGAAATAAGGGATTCAACCATTCGGGCAAGCTGTTTTTCTGAAAATTTCGCTGTAAACGTTGTTTTAAAGTCATCCCCCGAACGTTTAAAGGAAAGTTTTATTTTTATATCGGAAAGTTGTTCTTTTGTGACGTAAAGATATGCAAGAACACAAGTCTTGGCGAAAAATTCCGGATAATGGAAGGGTGTTAAATCACTCGGAAGATACGTGGAGGTGTGAAGTGCTTCGATGGAGTAGAGAATACCGTCGTAGGTGATCGAATCCGCATACCCGGAGATGATAAGTGTATAATTACTTCGACCACACAAAAGATCAAGATACACTTTTTCGCTGATCGATTTTTCCGTGTCATTGGAGACCGATTTGTGAAAACCAAACTTAGCGGTTTGAGATGAACGATCCGTAGTGGGGAATGCGTATGAAGCGAGCTTATCGACGCTGATTTTTATAGCATTGTTCTCTCTATCGAACTGCATAGTCCTTCTCCTTTCCATGATTATCTGTTTTCTGACATATTATAAAATATTATATCATAAAAAAAACTCAGTTTCAACATTCCTTGAAGAATCGGATGCGTGAATTAAATATAACTTCGTAAATTCTTGATTTTTTTGTCAGACGGTGATATAATGATACTAAATACATTATTAACGATGAGGTAATTATGGTTTTAGATAAAAAAGAAACGACAGTAGCATACCGGTGCCCGTCGTGCGGCGCATCCGTAATGGGGATGGTTGGCATTTTCTCATTAACGGCGGATATGATTCGTATGAAATGTCCGTGCGGTGAATCAGAACTGGAGATTGTGTATACCAAGGATAAAAAGATCCGTTTAAACGTGCCTTGTTTTTTGTGTCCGACACCGCATACCTATGTCCTATCTTCCCAAATTTTCTTCGACCGTCCGCTGTTTGCTATGCCATGCAGTTACTCGGGAGTTGACATTTGTTTCGTTGGCAAACAAGCGGAAGTAAGTCGAGCGATGGAAAACGCCGAAAAGGAACTCGTTGAGATGCTCGGCGAAACCGATTTTGAAACATTTGTAAGCGGACGTGGGGAAAATATCGAACTATCCGATCCACAAGTGCTCGACATCGTGATGTATGTCGTCAATGAACTTGCTGACGAAGGGAAAATTTGCTGTAAATGCGAAAACAACGAAGGAGAATACGACGTAGAGATCCACGACGATTATCTTACGGTTTTCTGCTCGAAATGTGAAGCAAAAAAGCACATTCCAACGAACAGTATTCTGCTCGCTAACGATTTTCTTGAATGCGATAGTCTCGAACTTAAGTAAAGTGAGTAACTTAGTTAAATAATGTGTAACCAAAAACCGCAAGCCGTCATACAATAATATCAGAGCAGGGCAAAACAGCTCGCTCACATATTAAAAAGGCCGAACGGCTTGGAGGTTTATCATGGGATGCTTATGCAACTTCTTCGAAAATGACACATTCATTTGGATTATCGTAATTATTCTTCTCCTGCTCATTTTCAACTGCAGCTGCTGCTGAATAACAAAATCCCCCTGATATAGTCAGGGGGATCATTTTTTTGTTGTTTATTTCAGATTGAACTTTTCAATTTTTTCACGGAGGAAGTTTACTGCCATTGCGATATCCTTTTCGGGAGAATCACCGACTTCACGTTCGATCGTAAGGAAGCCGTTGAATCCGGTAGCGGCAAGAGCAGGGAGATACGTGTCAAAGTTAACGTCACCTTCGCCGAGAGGAAGTTCAAGATAGCGTTTTCCCATATCGAGAAGTGCCTGATGTTCTTGTGCTTCCGCGCCTATCTGAAGAGCTTCTTCTATTTTCTTTTTCAGCATGATACCATCTTTTGCGTGTGTGTGAACAACGTATTTGCCGAGATATTTGAGGGCATCTTCGGGGCGGTCATCGACACACATAACGAGGTTTGCAGGGTCAAAGTTGACACGAACGCCGTTTGCGCCGAGGGAATCGAGGAATTCGCCGAGAGTTTTACCTTTTTCGGGACCGGTTTCTACTGCGAAAGCTGCGTCAATGGAATCCGCGTAAAGAGCGAGCTCACGACAAGCCTTTCTCATGATTTCCTTCGTTTCGTTTTCCTCTTCGGGAACAGTGCCAATGTGCGTGGTAACGATGCCGCATCCGAATTCTTTGGAAAGATCAAGAATTCTCTTGGAGCCTTCAATGAGTTCCGGGTTACGTTCGGGGTTCATAAATCCCGTTCCGAAGTCTCCGCAAAGAGCAGAGAAAACGAGACCGTTTGAGTGAACGATGTCAAGAATTTCTTTCTTTTTTTCCTTTGTCAGATTCGCGGGAGCGAGTTCACCGCTTACGGCATAAGCCTGAATACCTTCCACTCCGAGAGAAGCCGCCTTTTCAACGCCGCCTCTGAATCCAAGACGGAAGGATTCGATCATTGCACCTATTTTCATAGTGTACCTCCAAAATAATTATTTATTTTATTTGTTATATTTTTTTCTTATTTTTTGTTCTCGCACGTCCGTACCGCGGAAGACGAGGGGTTTGAATTCGCCGAAAATACGGCTGAGAATTCGGTCGGAATAACGGTTTCTCAGTTCTTGCTGAGTCAGATTTGTACTGATGATCGTTGAACGATGTTGGATGATTCGCGTGTTGATGATATTGTATAAACACGATACAGTAAACTGATTGGTGAGTTCACATCCCAGGTCATCAATAATGAGCAAATCGCATTCAAGGTATTTTCCGACGTCTGTGTCGTTTTCGAGACCGTAACCGCCGTTTCCAAAACGCTGAAGTTCAAAGTCGCCGAAGAGTTTCAGCGAGGATTCATACACGACATAATAACCACGTTCAATAACAGCTTGCGCGACGGCAGAGGAGAGATGGGTTTTTCCAAGCCCGGTTCCACCGAGAAATAGGAAACTGTCCGCTTTTCCCGGGGTGAAATTTGCCGCAAAGTCTTTAAGGATCGAGACGTTCTGCTGCATAATTCCTCGATCTTCCTTCCCGTAAAAATCAAGAGAGAAGGAATCGAAACCTTGGTTTTGTATGAGTGAATATAGTCCCGAATCGGCAAGCGCGCCCGAGATCAGTTCCCGTTTTAAGCAGGAGCACATATCGATACCAACATAACCGGTATCCGAACAATCCGGACAGCAATATTTGATATCGCAGTAGTCGGCCGGATATCCGTTTGAGGTGAGAAGCGACCGTTTGCGTAGGACAAGCGAGTCGTATTCGGCGCGAATGGAAGAAATTGCTTCGGCAACATTTTCTTTCGCGAGGGCTGCTGCCATTATTTTTGATCCTGTCAGAGATAATTCACGATCGATCGTACGCATTTCGGGGAATTTTTCTGACACTTCAAGGATGTGTCTTTCATAGGCTGCAATACTTTCCGCGCGTCTGGCAGCAATCAGTTCTTTGGCGCGTAAAATGGTATCCCGTCTGCTCATTCCGATACCTCCGTAGTGTTATGTTCTGCATTTTCGTAAGAACGCATGAGAGCTGCTTCGTAGAAATCGTTTGTCTGAAAACTTGCCTCATGGGAAGTGTGTTCATTTTTTCGTTCCGCCTCCGCCTTTGCGACGTCATCCGGGGTTTTGAATCCCGAAGCGAACCAATTTTCCAGAATGGCGTTGGCGTAGTTAAAACTTGCTTCCCCTGTTTTGGCAACGGTAATCTCGTATGCTGCACGGATCATATCCCTGGAGAAAGCGAATTTTGAGGACCAATTATTCAGAAATTCCCGTTCTTTTTTGATGAGCGCGCGTTTCCCGATGCCAAAGAGATCTCTCACAAAGAATTCAAGGGAGCGTTTCTGTTCAATGAGGGTCAGTTCACTCTCAAGTTCCGCATAGTCAACAATATTGTGGTCGTACATATCAATCGCGACTTTTTCGACGTAACGTACAGAGCGCTTCTGCACCGATGCGGCATGGGAACAGAGGAGCAAAATATATTCGTGAGAGAGAGAAAGGCGATCGATGAGTCCGATGATAATGGAAGTGTCGAGCGCATTAAAGATTCGTCCGAGAATTTGCTGACACGAATCGAGAAGCTCCGAGCAGCCGTTTGTATTCTCGACGAAAGAAGCAATTTCGGCAGACGAATATTGAGGGAGAGTCGTGTGAACGATTACGTTTTTCTCTTTCTTTTCTTTTTTGATCGGCTGTGCTTCTTCCGTTGCAATATCTACTCCGGTGTCTGGTTGGGTTTTTGATTCATCGTCGGATTTCGTCTCCGAATTGACAGTTGAAGTCTCACCGTCAAGCATCAAAATACCTGCATTTTCCCAAGTTGCGAGGGCACGGCGAAAGGCGTTTTCCGTAATGTCGAGTTTTCCTGCAAGTTCGATCGGATCGAATTCTTCCGCAGAAAAAACAGCGATGAGAACTTTCAGCTCATCCTTCGAGGCAGTGGGGAGTTTTTTTTCAACGATTTCATACGGAAGAGAGAGTATTTTGTGTTTATAAATGGGAATAATTTTCATACAGTACAGTGTCCGTCCGTGGGTTGATGATTTTTAAATAAATACAAAGAATGAATCCCGGAAGGCGTAGTGCATCCAATGCATAAAGATTCATATAATCACTTGAATAGTTAAATAATCAAAGTTTTCAACAAGCTGTGGATAAAACTTGTGGAAAAAACTTATATTTCACTATTTATTTTTTGTTTTTTCAGTGAAGATAGATAATCCATAGCCGCTTCATCCGATGCAAAGGAATTGAGTGAAGAGTCAGCAACGATCCCGCGTTTGAATGAATAATATCCGGCTGCCGCAGTCATTGCTGCATTATCGCCGCAATATTTCAGTGAGGGAACGATGAATCGGTAGCCGTATTTCTGGCAAATCGAGGCAATATGTCCGCGGAGATGGGAGTTTGCGGCAACACCGCCCGCCATAACAAGGGTCTTGCATTCGGATTGTTCCATTGCCGCGTGTATTTTTTTGCCGATCCCCTCACAAACGGTTTTTGTGAAAGAGGCGGCAATCTCACGACGCGTATCGTCAGAGAGTGTGTCGGTTTTATTCTTTTGTTTTTCGTTGTGAATAAAATTTATAGCAGCGGTTTTGAGTCCGCTGAATGAAAAATCAAGTGACGAATCGTTTACAGCGGGTGAGGGGAAGACAATCGGTTTTTTGTTCAGGGATTTCAGTAATTCAAATCCTTCTGTGGCGAGCTTATCCATCGCTGCACCACCGGGATAGGGAAGTCCGATGACTCTACCGACCTTATCGAACGCTTCTCCGCACGCATCGTCACGGGAAGCACCGATTTCATCAAACGTCAAATAATCTTTTACATGGTAAAGGGAGGTGTGTCCGCCGGATACGACGAGCGCGAGATACGGGGGCTGAAGATCGCTGTTTTCGATATAGGCAGCTGCCACGTGTGCCTCGATATGATTTACGGGAATTAGAGGCACATTCAGCGTTGACGCGAGGGATTTTGCAAAGTTCACACCAACAAGGAGAGAACCGATCAGACCGGGCGCAAACGTTACGGCAACGGCGTCAATCTCCTTGAGAGTGATACCGGCATTCGTAATGGCTTCTCGTGCCACTCCGGTGATGGCTTCGCAATGAGCGCGGCTTGCGATTTCCGGAACGACTCCGCCATATAA
>JAZRNC010000004.1:0-8267 GCA_045647965.1 Eubacteriales bacterium
GAGCGTTTCTGAGCGTTTTACTTAATTTAAAACACGGAAACGCTACATCCCCCATCGACGTATCTTGAGGATATTCAAGCATTTCTAATATATCGTTGAATTCAAAATTAACACCCGGTGCCATAACGGCAAGTGAATCGATGATTTTTTTGGCTGTTAATTCTTTGAAATTCTGCATATTTTCTCCGAAAATACATTAAAAATTATATATCAAATTATTGCTGAGACAGCATTTTCTGGTTCTGCTGTTCGAGAATATTGTGGATCTTTTTAACAGGATTGAGGAGTGTATTGATGGAATGATCCTGGTTAAGTGTGTCAATGATAAGGGCAACATACTTAGACATATCGACTTCTGCATACCATTCGCGATCGAGGAGTCCGTCGGGATGATAAATCAGGTTAGTAGTGAAACACTTATCGAACAAGCCATCCGCATAAGCCTTATCGAACACTTCGAATCCATTAGTGAAAAGACCGAAAGAAACGAAGAAGAAGATACGTTTTGCGCCTTTTTCCTTAAGCTGAGTAGAAACGTCGATGATGGAGTCACCGGAAGAGATCATATCGTCGATAACAATTACGTCTTTTCCGCGAACATCCTTTCCAAGATATTCATGTGCTTCAATCGGGTTCTTTCCGTCAACGATTACGGAATAATTACGACGCTTATAGAACATACCGAGTTCAAGCCCCATAACAGATGCATAGTACATCGTACGAGAAATAGCACCTTCGTCGGGAGAAATAATCATAATATCGTCGTGGGACAAGGAAATATCGGGAACGTTACGAATCAACGCTTTCAACATCTGATATGTAGGTCTGACGTTGTCAAATCCTGTAAGCGGAATCGCGTTGGAAACACGAGCGTCATGAGCGTCAAAGGTGATAATATTGGAAACGCCCATATTAACGAGTTCCTGAAGTGCGATAGAGCAGTCAAGAGATTCTCTGGAAGAACGCTTATGCTGTCTTCCCTCATAAAGCATCGGCATAATAACGGTGATTCTGCGTGCCTTACCTCCGATTGCTGCAATAACTCTCTTGAGATCCTGGAAATGATCGTCCGGACTCATCGGAACTTCACGACCGAACATCTTGTACGTTACTCCATAATTGAAGCAGTCTGAAATAATATAAACGTCATGACCTCTCATAGAAGCATGAAGAAGTCCCTTGCCTTCTCCAGATCCAAAACGCGGACATTCAGCCGTTGTGATGAAGGATACATCATCGTTTCCATGACTTCTCCATTCACGAAGATAATAGTCCACCTGATCTAAAAATTTGTCACATCCGCGCATGCCGATGACCGAAAGTTCTCCGAAAAAGCTGTCACTCATAGTATACTCCTTTTAATTGTATTTATGGAGCAGTACAAGTACTGCATACTTATATATATTATAACATATTTCTCGTACGATTTGTATTAAAAACTAAAAAAATTGTTTTGTCATATCATACAGAAATGCAATATTATTTTTTGATAAAACGACTATAATTGACAAACACCCGAATAGTGTCACAAGCCGAGCACCAATGTAGCCACTTTGAAATACAAAAGTAGTGAAAGTGCATCGCAAATCGTCGTTATAAAAGGACTTGCCATTACTGTAGGGTCGAGGTGTACCCGTTTTGCTGCGACAGGAAGAACACTACCGATAAGCTTAGCCATAACAACGGTGATGCCGATCGTAACAGATACGGTAATAGCAACTCCGTTGGTAACGTTGTCAATCAGAAGCATCTTTATATAGTTAACAATACCAAGCGTCAGACCGCAGAGCACGGATACTCTAAACTCCTTGAAAAGAATCTTCAGAATATCTCCCATGCGTATCTCATCCGTCGATAGACCGCGGATTACGGTAACAGAAACCTGACCACCCGCGTTTCCAGCAGTATTCATAAGAATCGGCATAAAAGCAATCAGAGCCGCATTAGCGGTGAGTTGCCCTTCAAAATACTGCAGAATTTTGCTCGTGAATACGGAGGATATCATAAGGAATAGTAGCCACGGAATACGCATTTTCCATGTTTCAAAAACAGAAGTTTTGAAATACGTCTTTTCAGACGGAGTGATCGCGGCCATAATTTCGATGTCTTCCGTATTCTCATCTTCCAAAACAACCATCGCGTCGTCAATCGTGATAATGCCGACGAGCCTATTTTCCTTATCGGTCACAGGAAGTGCCATGAAACCGTATTTTTTCATCGTATTGATCGTATTTTCCCGGTCTTCCGCAACATTTGCCGAGATGACTTCCCTTTCCATCAGAAGCTCAACCGTGATATCGGGGTCCTCACTCATAATCAGATCTTTAACGGAAATTACACCAATCAAATGATTTTGCTTATCGGTAACGTAACAATCATAGATCGTTTCTTTGGTTACGCCGGATTTTCGGATATTTGCAAAGACTTCATCGCGGGTCATTTCGCTTTTTAAGGAAACAAACTCCGTTGTCATCATCGACCCGGCGCTATCTTTGGGATATCCGAGAATCATATTGATTTTGTTTCGCTTTTCGGGAGAGGCGCTTTTTATGATTCTTTTTACGACATTTGCCGGCATTTCCTCAATCAAATCAACCGCATCGTCGACAAATAGGCGCTGAATAACCGATTCAAGTTCCGTGTCACTGAATTCCAAAATAAGCTGTTTCTGTACATCGCTGTCCATAAAAGCAAAACACTCAGCAGCAAGATTTTTGGGGAGAATCCGGAATAAAACCGTAATTTCTTCCGCGGGAAATTCCTCGAAAATCAAGGCAATATCCGCAGGCTGCATTTCATTAAAAGTACTTCGGAGAGATATATAATCTTTATTTTCAAGCATTTCCATAATTTCTTTAAACATACTCTCTCTCCTTTCAAAAGAATTTAATTATTAAACGCATTTTCGGCAATTGTCTTTAAATCAAAAATTGCCTTTTCCATATTTTCTGCACCAAACGAAGCCGTACCGATTACAAAAATATTTGCTCCGCTTTCTGCGCTTACCGCAATACTATTTGTACCAATACCGCCGTCTACCTGAATTTCACATTCCGGATTTTTTTGATTAAGGTATTTCCGAATTTGAACAATTTTCGGTGCCATATCATCCATGAATTTCTGTCCACCAAATCCAGGTTCCACCGTCATACAAAGTACCATATCAATATATGGAATAAACGGCAAAATGTCTTCTGCGGGACATTTCGGTTTCAGGGCAACGGCCGCTTTCATTCCAAGGGATTTAATATATTTCAGTGTTTCAATGAGTTCTTCGTTTCCGAGCACATCGGAATGTATCGTGATGGATGCCGCACCACATTCATGAAGCGTATCAATGTATTTTTCGGGGGCAATCGTCATCATATGTACGTCAAGCGGTAAATCGGTTATACTGTGAATTTGTTTGATAATATTGAATCCGAAGCTTATATTCGGAACATAAATACCGTCCATTACATCACAGTGAAGCATATCCACACCGGATTTTTCAGCTCGTTTAATTTCACTTGCCAGATTCAAAAAGTCCGCCGCTAACAGAGAGGGGGCAGTTTTTATTTTCATAAAAAATCTCCTTATACATTTTGACCGTGTTATCACACGAATTTCAGTAAGTTTTACAACCGTTTTTTGCTTTTATGCATTTGTCTATTATAAGCATGGTAAGCACACTGTAAACAAAACTCAAAAAGAACATACAATGTGAACGACGGGAACCCGTCATCAATCAGATCACGGCGGCAGCGTAGAATTTTGGATGTTGATGAAAAAGGATGTGACCTATTTGAAGGATACGTGTCGCCTTACTCGCGTCGGTTTACATTAAATCGACGCTTTTTCTGTTAACAAGCATACGGCATGAGCGGCAATTCCTTCCTCACGGCCTGTGAATCCCATTCTTTCTTCCGTCGTAGCCTTTACGTTCACACGAGACAAATCTACGTTTAATATATCCGCAATCGTCTGTCGAATCGGTTCGATATATTTCGAAAGTTTCGGCTTTTGGGCAACAATCGTCATATCCGCGTATTCCACGGCAAGATTTTTTGACGAGATAATTTCAAGAGTTTTTTGGAGAAGAAATTTGCTGTCAACATTTTTGTACGCGTTGTCTGTATCGGGAAACTGATACCCAATATCCCGTTCACCCGCTGCCCCGAGAAGAGCATCGATTAGAGCGTGAAGTAGCACGTCCCCGTCCGAATGAGCGAGAAGACCCAAAGGTGAATCTATTTTCACGCCACCAATAAACATTGTTTTCCCTTCACAAAATCTGTGGGCATCGTAACCGTGTCCAATTCTCATATCACATTTCCCCACTGTTTACTTTTCTTATAGTTAGAATTGCTTCCGCCATATAAATGTCTTCCGGATACGTAATTTTTATATTTGTCGGACCGGAGTCAACAAGAGCAACCTGAAAACCAAGTCTCTCACATAGCGCAGTATCGTCCGTTGACGTGAAGTTTTCTTTTTTGGCCATATAGGATGCGGCTCTGTACATATCTGCAAGAAAGATCTGCGGAGTTTGGATTGCCCACGTGTTTTCGCGGTCGATCGTTTCGGTAATGATATTATTGCCGTTTGATTTTTTGAGTGTATCTGTAACTCTTGTCGCGCACGCAGACGCACCGCGGACATATGCCATCTCCATAGCGTTTACAATCATTTCGTCCGTTATGAGGCATCGTGCCGCATCATGAATCGCTACGTAATCGCATTCCGGATTGATCGCGTTGAATCCTTTGAAAGCCGATTCTTGACGGGTATCTCCACCTGCCACAACTTTCGTCAATTTTGTAACTCCGTGTTTCAGAAGCATATTTCTGCACCCGGCAATATCCGCCTCTCTCGTTACGACAACGATTTCGTGAAATTCCTTGCAGCGTTCAAATGCCAGCGCGCTGCGAACAATTACAGGGATTCCGTCAAGTTCAATAAACTGCTTGGCTCTGTCATCTCCAAACCTTTTACCACTTCCTGCAGCCAGCAGTACGACAGAGTTGAACCTTTTCGGACTTACCGCAGCACGTATCAATGATGACAGTTTTCCCATATAATTTCTCCTTTATGTATCCATAATACTTTCTCTTATTATATCACAAAACTTTCTAAGAATAAATACGGAAGCGTAAAATTTACCGAATAATTTTTTTGGAATTTAGCAAAAAAAGAACATCTTCATCCGAAATGCAGATGGGATGTTCTTTTCAGGCTGGATTAGTGAATCTTTAAATTTTCGTCGTCGTGACCTTTTATGAGGGAAACAATTTTAATGTAGTAGGAATAATTTTCGTTTACCTTAATCAAGACGCGATCACCTACTTTTCGACCGAGAACCGCTTTTCCGAGTGGGGACTCTTTGCTGATAAGATCCTGCAAAACGTCATTTCGAAGTGTTGTTACAATTGTAATCGTGCGTTCTTCTTCGTCATCTTCATAGTAAACGGTAACGTGGTCAAAAAGCGCAACCGTGTCGTCGTCAGCTTTTTCAACCTTAATGACGATTGCCGTCTCTATCATCGCTTTCAGATATCGAATTCGGCTGTAGTTTCGGTTGAGCTCACGTTTAGCACTACGGTATTCATCATTTTCCGATAGATCTCCAAGGGCACGAGTGCGTGCAACCTCATCTTTGAACTTTGGAGTAAGCACTGCTTGCCGGTACTCAATCTCCTCTTTCATCTTTTTTATATCAACTTCGGTTAATTCGTTATGCATTTTTACCTCTCATTATTGTTAAAATCAAAATGAAATCTGCTGAAACAGAGCTACGCAACAAAGAATGATTGCACAGATTACGTAGAAATATTTGCCGACGTAATACCATAACTTTCCGTGAGGTTTCTTTGTTCCTTTGTACTTCCCTGAGCAAATTGTCTTTTTTCATAATCCAGAACCAGGATACAGCGCCGATCGTTGCACCAAAAAGAGTGAATATTTTTGGCTCCATAATGTCATTTTTTTCGCTAAATTAAAAAGCACGTAAAAAGTATATCATAATGCTGTCACAAAGTCAACAATAAATGTCATGGGAACCTTGATTATTCTATTTCGAAAATGGAGAGGGTATTTCCGAGAAGATCGGCCGAGTGCATCTTAACTTGACGGATCGTTGGATTATCGTACGTCGTGTAGTAGTAAATTTGTTGTTCAGTATTACAGCAACACGAATAACGAGTGTATTCGTACTCACAGTTTTTCGTCATTACGCATCCTTTCGGCATTGACACAGACTGCAAAATGTGAAAAAACTGTGTTACACTTCCCCATTCACTGCCGTCACACACGGATTTTTCTCGAACAAATACCGCCCGCACGAATCTTGACGCGCTGGAAAAATCTCCGGGCAAGCCAAATGCGCCAAGTCCCAAACTGTAGTTCTCGAGTTCAGAGCGACTCGTCAGTTTATTTTCCGCAAAGCCTTCATGCAGGGACATATAATTGTTTATATTGGCAAGATGATACGAAAACCGCGGATTATTTGTCAGTACACCATAAGGATTATCATAAATTTTCATTCCCTCTCCCGTACACTCAAGGACAATGGATGTCTCTTTATCAGCGATCATCCAATGAAGAGGAGAGGCGGGTAACTCTTCGCTGAAATTACAGTTCACAACATTGATCATCCGAAGAAGTTCTCTGACGTCGGAGATTTTGCTGCAAAGTCCAAGTAAATACGGGATCAACTCAAAGGGAGCGATGTTGTATATTCCCTCTTTATATTCGTAATACACAGCGTTTTTTGGGAAATTAAGTCCCGCCATGCTTAATCCATATTCGTTTGTCGCCTCAAAATAGAGCGGATATCCGTCTACAACCGTAGCCATGCCGATCATCGCATAATGTTTGATTAGGGGTTCAACAAATCGAAAAGGAAATGGATAATTACGTGGTGTAATTACCACACCTTCGTTATACCCCCTCTCCAAATCCAAATTTCTGCCAAAGTAATGGTCCGATGTTTTATAACTGATTGCCGTACACATATATAAATCCTTTCGCGAAAACTAATACGTTTATATTGCGAAGATTATAAAAAATTATTCGGTTTGCGATGGTGTTGAAAATTTTGCATACTTATGGTATACTGTATATGTGAAAACAATTCGATAAAACTGAATTTTACAAAGGAGTGTGATTGTATGAAAAAGACTTGGATAATTACAATTTGTGTTTTAGTAGTTCTCATTATGGCGAGCTTGATTACTAAATACATTGATACGGCAAATGTCAGCACAGGACACGAGCCGAAGTGTTGTATAAAAATCGTAAGTTATGATGGCGGCAAGGTTACGTATTGGGGGCTTGGTTATAAAGTAGTGAGATATGTCGGTGTTTTTCCTGATGAGCCTTATGAGAACAACATCGGTGTAAAAATGGGCAGTTGGTTTATGAAATATGAAGACCCAACGAATGTGATTTTAGATGTTAAAAATATTGGTGATAATAGCACCTTTCAAATTAGCGAAAAAGTTGATGTTGATTTTGTCGCCAACTTATTAAAAGATTCAAAATACATAGATGAGCCCTGTGATGGAATTGCTGATTATGCAATTGCCTATGATGATTACACATACGATGTTTTAATAAGTTGCAGCGAAATAAGAAAAGGTAACAAGCAAGCAAAAATATCTGACAAGGATATGGAAGAACTTGAAAGAATACTTTCAAGTTCAAAAAACGAGGAAAATAAAAATCTTTATCTCCCCGAAGCGAAGAATGATAAGAAATAGACAAATTCCAATATGTCGAACAGATAAGGAGCAGCGGTTTTGACCTCTGCTCCTGTTGTTTTGCTCTATCATCGCCCTGTGGCTAATTTTTACTGCTCATCGATACTTACTTTTATTTTTGGGTAAGTCTGCAACATTCACCTCAAAGTGGATATGTTCATCGACCTTTTTCCTATTTAAAAGAACAACCGTCTCCACATGAGTGGTGCCCGGGAACATATCAAACGGTTTTATTTTCTTTACTTTGTATCCTTCTTTCAATTTACCAAGGTCTCTTGCTAAAGTCTCGGGATCGCAGGAAATATATATAATCTTTTCGGGAGACGCGCGCAGAATAAAGTCAATAAATTTCTTATCGCATCCGGCACGCGGCGGGTCAACAAAAATGGTTGAATACCGCTCGTCCGTTTTGAATGATAAATCCTTTGCGCAGAAATGCATTGCATTGGTAACATGGTTCAGCTTGGCATTACGTACTGCATTGGCTATGGAATCTTTATTTATGTCGAACCCAATAAGTCTTGCCCC
>JAZRNC010000005.1:0-6767 GCA_045647965.1 Eubacteriales bacterium
CTCCGCCCACAGACCGACATGGCTCCGTCCGTCTTCCGATATCACCCAGAGCACCGATCCCGCCGGTGGACTTTTCAATGAAGGTAGATCCCGGAATACCGCGACGACGTCCGCCACCGGTCTGGATGTAGTAGATCTTACCAAGAGTACCGGACTGAACGATCTTCTTGATCATCTGCATGTTGCGGTCAAATCTGGGCTGGAAGCCAACGGAAATGAACTTGCCGCTTTCTTTTTCTGCTTTGCACATTGCTTCAGCTTCTTCAAGAGTTACGGAGAAGGGTTTTTCAAGGAGAACCGGAATACCGTGTTCAAGAGCGTAGATGGTAGGAGCAGCGTGCTGGGTGTTATATGTACATACGGAGATTGCATCGAGTTCTTCGTTGTCGATCATTTCCTTGTGGGAAGGATAGAAACGAACGCCTTCAATGCCGTGTTTTTCCATGAACTTTTCAGCTTTGCCGGGGATAAGGTCAGCGGCTGCAACGATTTCAACGTCTTCCATCTTTTTGTAGCTTTCTGCATGAGAACCTGCAATCCAACCTGTACCAACGATACCGATTTTAAGTTTACGGTTGGTATCTACCTTTTTTTCTTCTTCTTTAGCCTGTGTGAACTGGCTGAGTACTGCATCTGACATGATTTATGTCCGCCTTTCTTTGTTTTTTTATTTAGATCCACCTTTTGCTAAGGTGGAAAATCTCGATTTTGTTTACCAACCGATCGACTTCAGGTATTCGCGGCTGGTTTTGATACAATCCATTCTGGAAAGTCCCATAGAAGGTTCGTCCTGTTCGACGATAACCCATTCGGCACCGGCATTTACGGATGCTTCGAGAATGGAGGGGATGTTCTGCATACCGTGTCCAACGGGTCTGAGTTCAAATGTGGAGGGCTCATCCTCTTCCTGTTCATCTTTAATACCAATGAGGGCATAGAGATGCTTCGGGAGCTTACCGCTGATGTTGAAGTCCTTGAGATGAACGACGGGAGCTCTGCCGGTGTACTTGGTAATATAAGCCGACGGATCTTCACCGGCAACGTTTACCCAGCAAGTGTCGATTTCTGTCTGAAGAAATTCAGCGGGAACACGGTTGTAAAGGATATCAAGACCGTATTCGCCGTCGATCTTAACGAATTCAAAGTCGTGGTTGTGATAGAGAAGGGTAAGCTCGTATTTACGGGCGATCTCTCCGAGCATTGCGATGTCTTTGATCGTTTCTTCGAATTTTTCAGCGCCCGGACGACGTTCGGGAGTAGCATAGGGCATAACGATGTATTTGCATCCGATCGTTTTGTAATCGGAGAATACTTTTTCGGGTTTTTCGAGCATTTCGTTCATTGCAACGTGTGCAGAAATCGGAATGAGGCCGATGCCGTCAACGAGTCCCTTTACATACTCGGGAGAGTATCCGTAAAGACCTGCAAATTCAACACCGTCGTAACCCATTTCCTTGATTTTTCTGAGTGTATCCGCAAGATTTGCCTGCGCATTATCTCTTACGGAGTAGATCTGTACGCCTACAGGTAATGACATAACTATTTCCTCCATATTTGTAGCTCTATTTATGGGGTTTCCATAACTCTATGAAATCATTCGATATGATTATATAATAACATAAATAAAAAATCAACCCCTTTTCTGAATTTTTTTGTTTTTTTTTCTTTAAGATATTCTTTAAGATATTTTTTGTGTGCTTGTGAGAAAATATATGGTTGATATATTCTAAAAAGAATATGCTTATTTTAATAAGTTGAAATTTATTTATTGCAGAACTAAAATATTGTTAGATTTTTCACTTGACTTTTTCGACAATATATTTTATAATTATATAATAAGCAAACTGTTAGCAAAGATAGGTATATTACAATTAAGAAAGGTATAGGTACAAAGATGATCGAAAGCTTGATGGAACGTAAAATTGCGTATGAAGGACTGACGTTTGACGACGTTCTTCTTATTCCCGCAAAAAGTGAAGTTTTGCCGAGTACGGTATCTCTTAAGACAAAGCTCACAAAAAAGATCTCGCTGAATATTCCGTTGATGAGTGCTGCGATGGATACGGTTACCGAATCTGCTCTTGCGATTGCAATGGCGAGAGAAGGCGGCATTGGTATCATTCATAAAAATATGTCAGTAGAGCAGCAGTGTGATCAGGTCGAGCGTGTTAAGAGAAGCGAAAATGGCGTTATTACCAATCCCTTCTTCCTGTATCCCGAAAACTATGTTTACGAAGCGGATGAGTTGATGGGCAAGTATAAGATCTCCGGTGTGCCGATCTGTGACCACGACGGTGTTCTCGTTGGTATTATTACAAACCGTGATCTTCGTTTCATGACGGACTATAATGTTCGTATTGATGGAGTGATGACGAAGGAAAACCTTGTCACCGTTCCCGTTGGTACGACACTTGAGCAGGCAAAGGAAATTCTCAGAGGCAATAAGATCGAAAAACTCCCGATCGTTGACGATAATTTCCACCTTCGCGGTCTCATCACCATTAAAGATATTGAAAAAGCGGATCGTTATCCGAACTCTGCAAAAGACGAAAAGGGAAGACTTCTCTGCGGCGCGGCAATTGGTGTAACAGCAGACGTACAGGATCGTGCAGGTGCTCTTCTTGCAGCGGGTGCTGACGTGCTTGTTCTTGACTCCGCACACGGTCATTCACAAAACATCTTTAACGCTATTTATAAGGTAAAAGAAGCATATCCCGATTGTCAGTTGATTGCCGGTAATATTGCTACTCCTGAAGCTGCAAGAGATCTGATCGCTGCCGGTGTTGACGCAATCAAGGTTGGTATCGGTCCCGGTTCTATTTGCACAACACGTGTTGTTGCCGGTATCGGTGTTCCGCAGATTACTGCTATCATGAATGCGTACTCAGAAGCAATGAAGCACGACATTCCTGTTATCGCAGACGGTGGTATTAAGTACAGTGGTGACCTTCCGAAGGCAATCGCAGCGGGTGCTAATGTTATTATGGTTGGTTCGCTTCTTGCCGGTTGTGAAGAAAGCCCCGGAGATTTTGAAATTTATCAGGGCAGAAGATTCAAGGTATATCGCGGTATGGGTTCTCTTGCTGCTATGGAAAAGGGTTCCAAGGATAGATACTTCCAGGAAGGTTCGAGAAAACTCGTTCCCGAGGGAGTTGAAGGACGTGTTCCTTACAAGGGACCGCTGTCCGATACAGTATTCCAGCTGATCGGTGGACTCAGAGCAGGTATGGGTTACTGTGGTACTGCTACTATCGAAGAACTCAAGCAAAACGGTCAGTTTGTAAAGATGTCCGGTAATGGTCTTCGCGAATCTCATCCTCACGATATTTCGATCACGAAGGAAGCGCCGAACTACAGCGTTCAGCCTCTTTAATATTAAAATAATGTATATAAAAGAAGGACAAGCCTTAGAGCAGTTCTCTAAAGGACAGTTTTGCAAGAATACGGTATATCTCGAAAGAGGTATGCCGTATTCTTGTTTTTGTCCTTATGCGGATTTGCGGATTTCTTCCATCGTTTTGAGTAGTTCAGTTTCGTCGGGAAGATCGATCAGACCAACTGCGGTAAAGTAAACATCAATCTTTACGCATTTTCTTCCATTGACCTTTTCGCTATTGTGAACCTCAATTCGGCGGATAAGTCGGTTAATAATTTCGGGGGTCAACTCATCAATATCGGTACACTTTCGGATGGTTTCAAGAAAAATACGGAGATCCACCTTGTCCTGCTCAAATGTCTGTAAGGAATGTTCTGCCTTTGCAACCGATTCTATGAGTGCTTTTTGTTCCGCTTCATATTTGCCCATCATCTTGGAGAAACGGTCATCGGGAATTTTGCCAAGCACGTTGTCCTCATACAAGCGCTCAATCATCGTATCGATCTCGGAAATCCTGCGCTTATCCTTTTCAATGGCAGCCTTCATATTTCGCACGTTAGTTTCTTTCGTGATGTTATGCTTCTTGGCATACATATAAAGAAACACCGCTTCGTATTGCTGAATGAACAAAGCCACTCGCTTTACAAGTTCAAGTATCATTTCTCTCAAAACGACCTCGCGAATAAAGTGGATCGAGCAAGTGCCTCTGCTCTCTTTGTACGCGGAGCACCGGTGAAACTCTTGATGAGGCTTAATGCTTTTAGCCGCACAAAAATAGAGTTTGGATTTACAGTCAGCGCAGTAGAGGAATCCACAAAACAGACTTTCTCTGCCCGTTGCAGTATTCCGTCTGCGACCTTCGCGCAATTCTTGAACACGGTTAAAGGTGTCCTCGTCGATGATGGCTTCTTGGGTATTGGGAATGATCTGCCATTCCTCTTCGGGGTTATGAACCGTCTTGTGTACTTTATAGCTGACAAGGGTTGTTTTGAAATTGACCGTACATCCTGTGTACTGTCTGTTCGCCAAGATATGCTTAATGGTAGCGCCATCCCACGCGTATTCACCGCGCTTGGGCAAAGGATTAGGAGTTTTACGACCGTTTGCCATCGCGTATGCCGTCGGGCAAAGGATTCGCTCATCCTCTAAACGATGTGCGATCTGTGTAGGACCAAGCCCCTCAATACAGAGTTGGAAGATATATCGCACCACTTTCGCAGCAGGCTCATCTATAATCCACTGTTTAGGATTGTCCTCGTATTTTTTATATCCATGCGGAACCGTTTGGGATATGCGCTCACCCTTTTCTGCCTTGGACTTCCACACAGCGCGGATCTTCTTGCTCGTCTGCGCAGCATACCACTCGTTGAAGATGTTGTTGAACGGCATCATCTCCGTGCCGGTGTTCTTCAGAGTATCAACGTCCTCTTGAATTGCTATAAAGCGGACACCGAGTGTAGGATATTTAATCTCCAAGTATTCACCAACGTCGAGGTAGTTTCGACCGAAGCGGCTGAGGTCTTTTACAATGACTACGCCTATCTCTCCGTTTTCGATCATCCGCTGCATACGCTGAAAGTCCGGACGATCAAAGGTCGTACCCGATATGCCGTCGTCTACAAAGAACATTGTGTTGTGGAATCCGTTTGCCCTCGCATATTGGGCAAGGATTTCTTTTTGGTTGGATATACTGTTGCTTTCGCCCTCGCGCCCGTCGTCCTGTGACAGACGGCAGTAAAGGGCGGTTATTTTATTCTCGGCTTGTTTTATCATGATTCACCTTTTCCTTTCTGTAAGCCGAGCATTGCTGTAAGGTAGCCCTATTATACAATGCCCGGCGCATCCTTGCAATTCTGTCACGGCAAATCATCTGTTAGCTTTTGCGCGAGGATCAGATCACGAAACTGAGAAAGTAACGTGCTTGTACCATCCTCGGAAAAATGGGTATTGACCACGTAATCGACCGTGCCGAGGCGCTTTGTGAAATTGAGTGCCGAAGGATAATGAACAAGCGGCGCGTTCTGAATGGCAGCCGAGTCGCGTGTAAGATATGGGATATGCTCGTCTAAAAAGATCGGTTCATCGATATTGATGGGTTCACGAACAACGATGGTACGAATATCGGGTAATTCTATTTTCTTTACCATAGGCACTCTCCTTTCATCTGTCCTCGCGTTCGCTGCGCTTCTTCAGTTGACGAATACGTTCATTCTCTAATAGGCGCAGTATGGTGGCTTCGATCTGTGGAATGGATACATTGCGCCCGAAATACTTATCGAGCTTTTCTCTCTGTATCTTGACCGTTTCCTTTTGGTTTGGCTTTTCCTCGGTCATAATATTGAAGATGGTGTCCATATCCAATTTGCCGTCTTGGCTGAGCCGCTTCAAACGAATGGCTTGACTAAGGGAAGGTGTGGCATCCTCGCTCTCAATGGTGGTCAGCAGGTCGTACTGCTCTTGCTCCTGCAAATGCGAAAGCTCCACGGCGGGACGGAATGCAATGCGCCCTTCGTCCACCATATCGAGCAATTCGGGAACAAGAAGATTCAGACGGATATAGCGGAATACTTGGTCACGGCTCTCTCCTGCAGCACTTCCAATCTCTGCCGCACTGTCGATTGCCGACTTTGTTGCCATTGGCGACAAAGTAAGGTCAGTACGTTCTCCTTGTCTTTTCATCGCGTCCATCTTCATCTTGTATGCCTTCGCCTTCTCGCTCGGGAGAATATGCTCACGATGCAGATTGGAGTCCACCATTTCAAGAATGGCGTCCTCGCGGCTAAGCTCCTTGACGATGGCGGGGATAGCGGTAATGCCGAGCTTCTGACAAGCGAACAAGCGGCGGTGTCCCGATACGAGCTCATACTCGCCGTTATCCAAGGGGCGAACGGTGAGTGGAGTGAGTATGCCTTGGGTATAGATGCTTTCCACAAGGCTCGCCATTTCTTCGTTGTCAACCACCTTGTAGGGATGCTCCTCAAAGGAACGGAGCGCGGTAATGGGTAATTCGGTTACTGTAATTTTCTCTTTGATTTCTGTCATTCAACGTCCTCCTTATTATTGATCTCGATCATCTTGGCTCTTGCCAATGCTTTGCGTTCCTCTGTGTACGGCGCGGTAAGGCGGATGGAAAATCTGTCCTTATCAATCTCAAAGGAGAGATATCCAAGCTCGTCATCATCGATCATCCGGCAGAGGTTGGGAAACTTCGCGGCAAAGGCAATAAGACGCTTCTTCAAAGCGGTGTTGTGCGTCCGTATGATTACGGGCGCATGTGTTTCATCAAAATAAATTTCGGTTGTTTTTTCATTCTTTTTCTTATTTGTAATCATTAAATTCCTCCTAATTTGGTTTTGTTTTTGAAGTAAGGCGTTTTTTGCTTAAAAAGGCT
>JAZRNC010000006.1:0-3087 GCA_045647965.1 Eubacteriales bacterium
CAGTCGCCATTTTCCCCTGCAGCGTTTCCACACAGGGAAATACCGCAATATTCTCTCCGACCAGAGATTTCCACTCTTCTACGGGAATCGCACTGTCCGTACTTCCCCACCGCGGAGAGGGCACAACAGCATCGATCCATCCGTTTTTCACCCAGTGCGCCGCGTCAAATCCAAAGGTATACGTATCCTCCACGGAGCGCGGTAAACGTACCATCAGCCGCAGGGGATGTCCCCACCGTTTTTCTGACGCGCGGAGAATTTCCACGACATTTTCCATAAATCCGTTCATCACGTCACGGCAGTTTTCATTATTCAGATAATCAAAACAGTGTGCCTCGCGCATAAAATCGAGTTCCAACCCGAACACGTCGTATCTTTCCATCATTTCTGTGATAAAGGAAAGCATACGGCTTCGCACTTCCCGGACGGAATAATCGAGGCAGTGTGAGTAGTAACCGTACTTTTCCCCAATCATCCAGCCGTTATCTTCGGCGGTATAGAAGAAATCATCGCGCAGAAAAGATGTTTTCTCCCCACCGAAATGTGCATCGTTCATTCGAATCGTGATCCACGGGCGTACCCCACCCTCATTCATCGTATCAATAAAGATCTGCACGGGATCCACCCCAAATTCGCGATACGTGCGGTAGAGAGTTTCAAGCTGCGGATAAGAAACGTTCTCGCCGTTTTCCACCGTCTGGATATATTTAAGTCCGCGCCACATCACACTTTCCGCGGGAACGATGGATGTGTTTTCAAATACACATATCTGCATATCTGTCAGAGAATGTTCCGTGAATTTTCCAAAAAACGCGCGATAGTCCCGCTCGATCTGTTCTTTCGACTCGATTTCGCGTATCACGTAGCTGTACCAGTTCGGGTCGCGGTTGATGAGCAGCGCGTCGTCAAACCATCTTGTCCGTCCGTTCTCCGTTTTTTTCATTGCCAATATCTCCTTGTCCCACCATCAGTCGATCTCTTCGAACACACGCACGGCACATCCGTCAAATCCAACGGACGATTCCGCTTCGGCGGTGGCCGTCATACTGCCCGTCACTTCGACTTCCACGTCATTTTCGCCATCCACAAGGTATGGGGTGATATCGAGTTCGTACGGTCGGAAGATCAGTCTGCCCGCCGCCGTTTTGTTCACGTATACATCCGCCACGTCGCGAATCTCGCCAAAGGTCAAAGTCGCCTTTTTCTTCTCCGACGGATGATAGTCGAACGAAGTTCTTTCTTTCGTCAAAGCCGTGATCTCGAGCAGTTTTTTGGATTTTTCTCCTGCCCCGATATGCGGAAGTTTTGTCTTATCCATTCCGATCACCACCGCCGCGTGGGCAGGTACAGTCACGGCATAGGCAAATCCGCCCTCTGCCATCTCGCCCAGCATCGGAGAGGTGGAGCCGTCGAGAGGATCAAACCGTTCCGCAGCACACGAAAAATCGGTCATCAGCTTTCCGCTTATATCCGTTTTTCCTTCGTTGATCATAAGGAAGAAGTCAAATCCGCTTTTCGTGTGATGAACGAATCGGAGTTTTCCACCCGTTTCTCCTACAAAATACGACGTGCGCTTCACTCTCTTTTCCACGCACCCGATAAAATCGGAGCCATGATACATATATCCGCCCTCCGTGACCATCTTGCCAAGCTTGCGAACGATGGCAGTATTGACACGGAGTCTGCCGTCCACGAGAACAAGGTCGTATTGGTAACGGTCAATGCAGAGCTTTCCGTCGTGCACATGCGCCTTTTCCATCAGATCGTCGAGCGTGAGATAGTGGAACGTGTACCCTTTTTCATAGAGCGGCACGACGGGAAGGCGCGGCACGTAATCCGCGGAACACAGAACAGCGCACACGGGATTGTCGCTGCCCATCGCATTCAGCCACGACATACGCTTAATATATGAAGAGATTTTCTTGTAATCTCCCCACAGACAGGAGTTCGGTCCGACGTCGGATGCGGTTTCTCCCGATTCTTCGATTGCACGTGCGGAATAATAGAATGCGTGCGGCATCACCATATTGCATCCTCTGGCAAACAGGAAGTTGAGATACCACATCATATCGTCGGGGTGGAGATGACGGGAATTTTCCTGATTTCCGCATCCCTCAAAGCACTCGACGGAGGTTCGGGAATCGCCACGATGACGGGCAGCGTCCGACACCAATTTGCAAACGACCGATGCGGGCGCGGAGAGTTCTTCCCCCTCCGTGACCGCACGGTCCCCAAAGCGATGACCCGGGATCGGGAAATACTTATAGTACTCCTCATCCGTGCCGTCGCCAAGATATCCCATCAGCGCAATGCGATGCTCTGTGCACCAAGCGGACAGAGGGGCAAAGAATGTCTCGCAGAGATTTTTACGAATTGCCGTACGGTATACAAATTCCGCCTCACGTCGGAGTTTTTTCTCCTTCGCGGCAAACAGAAGATGAGCAAGCTGCTCGATCTCCCCACCCGCTTCGTAAAAGTACCCGATCGTATCGTACGACCACGGAATACCACAGGAGGGATCCGTCATGTGCGCCCCAAACGGTCGGAGATACCAGCCGATCACCGTTGTGCCGAAATGTTCTTCGAGTTTTCCGTAGTATGAGTCGCAGACGGACGCGATGTATCGTTCCGCCGTCGCTCCGTTCAAAAGATCCGCCGCGGACTCACCGCTCACAAAACCGTCCGTTCCCTTTGCATATCCGAGAACGAAATGATACCCATCGTATCCTTCCGCTTCTCCGAGAGAAACGTCGGTCAAATATTTCCCATCAAATTTCAAGTACAGCCGATAGAGTACGTCCTCCTCCGGTACTTCTTCATTCATCGGCACAGCGTAGAGATACCTTGCCCCATACCGTGCATCTTCTTCGATGAGAGTTTTAAAGAACTCCGCACCATCGTCCAGCACCACGGACATAAGCCGTTTTTTTGCTTCCTCTGCCGCAAACTGAACACACTCAAAGTATGCCTCCGACAGCGGTGCCATATCCATCTTCTCCCACTGCGGACGAATAACAAAACCGTCCACCCCATGGCGATGAAAATCCTTGATCTCCCGAAGAAGCTCTTCCTTGTCCGGCGTGTCGT
>JAZRNC010000007.1:0-12623 GCA_045647965.1 Eubacteriales bacterium
ATCAAGCGCCTCATCTATGGAGTGAACGACAGCGATGTTCGTTTTCTCCGAGGCGGAAACGGATGGGGTGTTTCCCTCCGGATTTAAAACGAGGACGGTGGTGATTTCGTTGTATGTCTTCATATATTTTTCCCCTTATTATCGTCGGTGAGCTGTATGAAACAAAAAGTGGTCGCGGCATAATAAGACTGCAACCACTTTTCGATTTTCAATTACATTTCAATTTTGTTGATGTTCTTGTCGTTGTATGTGATGGATTTTCCGTGTTCTTCAACGAGCTTGGTGTAATCTTCTTCTTTCAATGCGCTGATAGCGTTCATCTTCCAAGAAGTGCTGTCACCTTCACCAACATAGTACATAATGTGCCAGCCGTAGGTGGACTTAACGATTCCGTGGTCACCAACTTTGCGAGCACTGTCATAAAGCCATGCGTTGAATTCGTTTACGGTATCACCGATAGCAACGTTTTCGTAAAGACCGCCGTTTGTCGCGGAACCGGTATCTTCACTATATTTTGCTGCGAGTTCTGTGAACTTTTCTTCAGAGAAGTTAGCGTTCTTCAGTTCTTCGTAAACTTCGTTTGCCTTGGTATCGTCTTCGTACGTTTCGGTAGAGAAGAGGATATGACGAACGTCACGTGTTACTGTATCATCACGATATGCCTTCTTTGTGAGGAGGAATACGGTGTACTGTGTGTCGCCATCCTTACCTTCGATGTGAGTTTCGCCTACTTTTGCATCAAACGCCCAATCAGAAATATTGGAAATCTCGGAAGCAACTGCGTGTCTTGTGAATGCGGTTTTTACCTTATCATCAATTTCTTCTGTTGTCAGTTTGGTATAATTCTTCAGATAGGTACGAATGAGGGATTCAAATGCGGATTTGCTGGTAGCCTTGGCAAGCTTTTCTGCTTCTGCCTTTGCGAGAGAGGATGCTTTATCGCTGCTTCCTGTGGGGTTGCCGTCTGCATCCTTTTCAACGAGGTCGTTAGCATAAACGGTGTAGGAAATGTAGTCAACACCATCAAGCTTGTCCTTGTTGTTGTCGTAATAACTGTTAAGCTTTTCGTCGGTGTATTCAAGACCGTTTACGTATTCAGACTGGTTTTTGGATGCGAGAGAAACGAGTTCGAGACAAGCTCTTACATCCTGTTCCTTAACGCCGGCACCGTAAGCGAGGGAGAGATACTGATCGAGGGAATAGCCATATGCTGCAGCAGTTTCCGTTACAGCGGCGATATTGTCGTCAATAGCCTTTTTGTCGTCATCGGTGAGAGTAACACCGAGAGCATTTGCTGCTTCGCAGTTTGCGAGAATTTCGCTGACGTTGGATTTAGCAACGCCTACAAAATAGTCAAACCAAGTACCATTTTCTGTCGCTGTGTAAGAACACGGCTGATTCTTGAGCGGGAGGGATGTATCAAAGCCAAGGTAACTTGCGTAGGAAGCCATACCGAGGTACTGTTCTCTGACAAAGTAAGACATCATAGTACCGGTGACTTCATAGTTTTCGCTGCTTGCTGTGATCTGTGAACGAAGGATAGCTCCGCTTTCGGACACGCGGTTATAAACGGCGAGACCGATAATGAGTGCTGCTGCGAGGATGACGCATACAGTAATAATAATTTTTTTGAGATTCTTCTTATCCATTTTTAGGATAAACTCCTTTCAAACTTTACGTTTTTTTGCCGGATTACGTGTAAAGGCACGAATTTTCAATAAAAGCCTTCCGCTTTTCCAACTAACTGAAATATTATATCACATTATATTCCATTTTTCAATCCATAAATGAAAAATAAACGAAAAGAATATAAATATTCAGAAACTTTTCACACAAAAAGATAAATCCACAAAAAATTAAAAAATATTTTTGAAAAAGGGTTGACAAACGAGGTAAGGTGTGGTAGAATATATAAGCACTCAGGAATGCGCCCTTAGCTCAGCGGATAGAGTGCCCGGCTACGAACCGGTAGGTCAGAGGTTCGAATCCTCTAGGGCGCGGCAAATAACAGTTACTGTATGGTAGCTGTTATTTTTTTATTCCGACGTTTTTGCGTTAAAAAACCGACAGACTGTGAAATTCTGTCGGTTTTTCATTTTTATACGCAAAAGTCGGTTACATATAAAGATATACGCCCTGGGCTTCTTCGGGATAAAGGAATTCGTCGTAATAGTAGAAGGTACTGTTTTTATCCAGTCCAAGCGCACAGAGCACGGAAAGGGTCTCTCTGTCGTAGTGATAGAGTCGGCCGGCGGTGGCGGGATTGGACGGATCCACACAGCCGCGGATATACGCCTTGTCCGAGCCGCCAATATAGATGTTGTCGTCGCAGATAATGCCTTTTTCCATACCATCCAATTTAAGGTAACGGGAATACTGCATCAGGGAAGACGTGAACAGGAATTTGTTGAAACGGATTTCCGTATCGACAATAAGCTGATCGGAAGATTTTCCGCCGACAAGCGTAAAATTAGCATTCTTGCAAGGTCTTTGATGAGCGGAGTTGTATCCGCTGTATACAACATAGTTGTTGTTGATTTTTATGTTGCCGAGGTAGTTTGTAAAGGTGTATTGCGGGTCATTAGGAGTTGCGGGTCCCCATAATTCAACGGGGAACGTCGTTCTTGCCATAATGTTATCGGAGAAGCTGACGTTTTTCATCACGACTTGCTCGCTGGGATGACCGCCGCAGTACTGTGTTGTGAATGCGGCATCATAGATTTCGTACGCAATGCAGTTTCTAATGACGAATCCGTCGCATCCGCCCCAGTTTTCGACACCGTTACCATATTGAGTGGCAGATTTGTCGTCGTTCTCCTGGAACGAACCGCCGATCCATCCGAAAATACAGTTTTGGATCAGTACGTTCTGAGCCACCGTCAAGTTAATACCGTGAGAGCCGCCGTATTTTACCATCAGGTTATCTACGACGACATCGACGGAGGTTTCATCACAACGAATGATATTGCCGCGACGTGCGAAGTAAATGGTATCGAAAAGCTCGCCGGGATTTCCTTTGTCGCAGTACATATATAACTTGCGAGCATCGTAATCGTGCAAAAATTCAAAATTATGCGTAATGCATCCGGGAGAGGTGAGCGGAACAGCGCCCGAGTGGAATACCTCAAGGCGATTTGTGACCATTCCCAAATTGGACGTTAATACGTTTTCGAGATAAGGATGGTTTGGATCGTGGGGGATGATTTTGATCGCAAAAACTTTGCCGTCATCTATGATGATATTGCCGATATCGTCGATTCGTGAGCCGGCATCCCCGGTATATGCCCATACGTTTTCGTATTCGGTGAGTTCCCAGTCGTCGGGAAGGGAAGCGTCGATCATATTACTGAACATAGGTTTTTCGCCGTATCCGTAAGCGGAATACGTAACCCCGGCGATGAGACGGAGGGCGTAGTCCCCCATTCTGCCATAAGAGTGGCTCTTGTTCCACTTGCTTCCGCGTTCAAAGAATACGCCGTCCCCTTTTTTGACTGTACCGTCTTCCTGCGCTTTGTGCAGGCGAGCTGTGGTTTTCCACGGGGTATTTTCTGTCATACCATCGGCATCGTCGTCTCCGTTGTTGGAGAGATACCAGCAGTTCCCTTTGATGGATGTCGGATAGATCGAGGGGATGTGAAGAATTTCTTCTGCACGGTTTTTCGCTTCCGTAATATATTTTTCCGTGATTTCGTCGGTCAGTTTAATGTACGGTACGTCACAAGGTTTTTTATCTCCCAAAAGAGCGTATAATTCTTCATGAGTCATATAAGGTTCAGCCATATCAAATCTCCTTTTGTAATCTGAAAAGTAAAAAATGCTAAGTGTGAAAGTGCTTAATTAGTGCTGAAGAGAGTAGCGTCCCTCAATGGCACGGCGGAGAGTCACTTCGTCCGCGTATTCGAGATCACCGCCTACGGGAACGCCGTTTGCGATACGGGATACTTTCACCTCAAATGGGGCGACGAGGCGGGCAATATACATAGCCGTAGCTTCTCCCTCAACAGTGGGGTTGGTGGCGAGGATGAGTTCCTCTACCCCTGCATCTGCCGAGCCTACCCGTGCAATCAGTTCACGAATGGTCAGTTTATCGGGAGTAACCCCTTTCATCGGTGAAATTGTACCGTGAAGTACGTGATACACCCCACGATACTGTCTTGTTTTTTCAATGGCAATGACGGCGCGGGGATCTTCCACGACACAGATGGTGCTGTGGTCACGCTCACCGGATAAACACAGATCACAAGTATCTTCCGTCGTGATGTTGCAGCAGACGGAACATTTTTTGATTTGTGTTTTTGCGGCGAGGATCGCCTCGGCAAATTCTGTGGCTTCTGCTTCCGTGAAGTTCAAAACGCAGAACGCGTAGCGCATCGCGGATTTTTTTCCGACTCCGTCAAGCTTGCGGAACATATCCGTCAAGCGTTCAAGCTGTTCGATATTTTGCGGCATATCAGAACATACCGGGGAGACCGGGAACGCTCAGACTTCCGGTAATCTTGTTCATTTCGGAAGCATTGGTTTCGTTGACCTTTTTAATGGCTTCGTTGATACCGGCTGTGAGAATGTCAGTCAGTGTTTCGATGTCGTCGGGATCGACGATTTCGGGTTCAATGGAGATAGAGAGAACTTCGAGTTTTCCGTTGATATTTACGGTAACGACACCGCCGCCCGCCTTGACTTCGTAAGTACGGTTATCCAGGTCTTCCTGAAGCGCTGCCATATCCTCCTGCATTTTCTGTGCCTGCTTGAGCATTCCCTGCATATTGGTCGGGCCGCCGCCCATACCCTTCGGAAGTTTTGCTTTCATAAGTTATATACCACCTTTGTTTTATATTTTTTAAAAGTATATCATACTATACTGTTTTTTGCAAGTGAAAATTATAATTCCGTGAGTTCTTCTATGGGCGGCCGTTTTTTCGGAGCCGCACCGGTTTCGATGATGAATTGTGTCGATGGTTCTGTGATTTTACACATCATAAACGCCGATTGCAGCGATTTCAGCGCCGATTCGGACGAGAGAATATTTTTTGCAAAATCATTCACGGTTTTTATGAGGATTTTCTTTTTGTCCGCCGTAATGAAGCAGTCACATTCTGCAAGGAATCCCGAGCAAAGCGGATTTTGTGCGGATATGCGTTCCACAACGTCACCGAGGTCCGTGACACTCTCGAGCGATTCATCCGATTCTTTTACGGGAACTTCGTCGGAAATGGAAGGGGCAGGGGAGGACTCGTCAGTCGGGGGCGTTGATACGTCGGAGGGGAGAATATCTGCGCGGGCGGGGGTACTTGGCATACCGAGTTCCAGAAGGCTTACTTTTTCTTCCAGTTCCGCAATTCTCGCAAGAAGTGCCGCGGTGTCCGTGTCGAGCGAAGAATCTCCCATTTTTATCAGTGTCAGTTCTGCCGTAATACGTTTTGACTGCGGGAGTCTTGTCATATCCCTGAGCGCTTCGTCGAGAAGTTCAAAATGACGGGTCATAGCTTCTTTTTTGAAGCGTCTCGCAGCGTCACCAAGAAGGCGCATTTCCGGTTCGGTCATATCGAGATAGCCTTGCTTTTCTTCATCGGGAAGATTTTTATATACAAGCATATCCCGCCAAAATCCCATCAGTTCAGACCAATAAACGCTGATATCTTTGGAGGATGAATCCACAAGTCCAATGATTTTGAACATCGCCGAGGCGTCGTTTTTCGACACGGCAACTGCCGTTTTGTACATCAGTTCAATGCCGGCAAGTCCGAGTGTAGAGTTGACCCATGCCACGTCGACGTCGTGATCTCCTGCTGCACAAAGCTCCAAAAGGCTGATGGCATCACGCATACCGCCCTGCGACTGCTTGGCGATGATCTTTGCGGCATCTTCCTCGAGACGGATGTTTTCCGTTTCGGCAATATATTTCAGCCGGTCGGCAATCACGTCCGCCTTGATCCGACGAAAATCAAACCGCTGGCAACGTGAGATGATCGTGGCGGGGAGTTTGTGCATTTCGGTCGTGGCAAGGATGAATACGACGTGTTCCGGCGGTTCTTCCAAGGTTTTGAGCAGCGCATTGAAGGCGCTGACAGAGAGCATATGTACTTCGTCAATGATGTACACGCGTTTTTTGAGAGAAGCGGGAGCGAAATTCACTTCATCGCGGATATCACGGATGTATTCGACACCGTTGTTGGATGCCGCGTCCATTTCGAGAACGTCGGTAGCACTGCCGTTATCGATCGACGTACACGCAAAGCATTGGCCGCAAGGATTTCCGTCGATCGGAGATTCGCAGTTCAACGCTTTTGCTAAAATTTTTGAACACGATGTTTTACCCGTACCTCTCGGTCCGCAGAACAAGTAGGCGTGAGAAAAACGGTGTTCTTTTGCCTCAAATTTTAAAATAGAGGCAACGTGATCTTCTCCACAGACCTCATCGAACGTGCGCGGTCTGTATTTTCGATATAGTGCCTGATGCATAAACTACCTCCTTAGTCAAGCGGATTATAAAAAGCAAAAAAGCAAAATAACTCGCAAATCAAGACCATACACCCAATTGTCGATCAAAGGATCACGTACGACACCATAGTTCCGGCTCGAAACAGGCGACCCTGCGGCGCATCAGCGACACTGCTTAATGCTGCTTGGTTCCCCACCTGACATGGTTCACAGGCACTGATCGCGCAAGACCCATTTGTCAACACTTTCCCGTATGGTACAGACTACGCAAGCTTTGACCTCGAATCGGGAAACCACCCTCGCTATAGCGGATTTCGAGTACAGGGACCCGCTGCTCCCCCGGCTGGTATGGTCTTGATTCACGAGTTATTCTGCTTGCCTAATGCTTTGGTTATTATATCATATTCTTTTTATAATTTCAAGAGTTGTACGCATTAATTCACTTTTTGTTCAAAATTTTGAGTTTATTTTCCGAAGTTTTTAAAAAGAATGCTGCCGCCATAGACTGCATCGCTTTGCAGTTCTTTCTCAATACGAAGGAGACGGTTGTATTTTTCACATCGTTCTGCACGGGCGGGTGCGCCTGTTTTGATGAGTCCCGTGTTCAGAGCAACCGCAAGATCGGCAATCGTCGTGTCGGCAGTTTCTCCCGAGCGGTGGGATAAAATGGTTTTGTACCCGTTTTTTTGTGCCATCGAAACGACTTCGATAACCTCGCTGAGTGTGCCGATCTGATTCGGTTTTACGAGAATGGCGTTGGCGCATTTTTCTTCAATGCCGCGGCACAGTTTTTTTGGATTGGTTACGAAGTAATCATCACCGACCAAAAGGATCTTGTCGCCGAGTGTGGCGGTCATTTTTTGCCATCCGGCGTGGTCGTCTTCGCCAAGTCCATCTTCAATCGATACGATCGGATAACGGGTGATCGTGTTCTCCCACTCTGCGATCAGTTCGTCTGTTTTGAATGACTGTTTGGTTTTCGGGAGTTTGTAGGAGGTTCCGTCGTGCCATTCGCTGGACGCGATATCGAGTGCAATACCGATCTGAGTTGTGGAATACCCCGCTTCACGAATCGCCGCGACGATATAGTCAAGGGCTTCGTTTGCGGATTTCAGATTGGGAGCAAATCCGCCCTCGTCCCCCACGGTCGTGACGTGTCCGTCTTTTTTCAGCAAAGAACCGAGCGTGTGGTAGATCTCAACCCCTGCCCGCAGTGCCGCGGAGAACGTACCGAATCCGATGGGAAGAATCATAAATTCCTGAATGTCGAGGTTGTTGGATGCGTGAGCGCCACCATTCAGAATATTCATCATAGGAATGGGCAGCGTTTTTGCGGCAATTCCTCCGAAATAGCGGTACAGAGACATTTTATAAGAGGAAGCGGCGGCGTGAGCACACGCAAGGGACACGGAAAGCATCGCGTTGGCACCGAGTTTGGTTTTGTTTTCCGTTCCGTCAAGGTGAATCATTCTCGTGTCGACCTGAGCGATCGTGCAGGGGAGTCCGTGCAGTTCTTTGGCAATCACACCGTTTACGTTTTCGATGGCGTGAAGAACACCTTTTCCCTTGTAGCGGGTAAAATCGTTGTCACGCATTTCGTGTGCTTCGTATTTTCCCGTTGATGCGCCTGAGGGAACGGATGCGGAACCGCACGAACCGTCTTCCAGAAATACGAATGTTTCTACGGTAGGATTTCCGCGCGAATCAAGGATTTCATGTGCAAAAATCCGTTCAATTTTGTTTTGTTTCATAAGTACCCCCTATGTTTTATTTCGGGTATAGTATGACCCTTGAGGCGAAAAATATTCGGGAAATTTATTATGTGTTAAGTTTGCGGGATGCTACATATAATAATAGCGTGCGAACTTTGCAAAATACACGGTATGAGAGATAATTTTAACTGAAAATAACCGAAAGGAGTGATTGCACAATGATTTATACCGTTCAGAGCGGGGACAGTATTTACTCGATTGCCAGAGAGTTTGGCGTACCTGCCTCGCGGCTGATTAGCGATAATTTGCTTTCTGATCCCGGAAGATTAGTGGTGGGGCAGGATATTGTCGTTCTGTATCCTCTGGAAACGTATACGGTACGCGGAGGAGATACGCTTAGTCTGATCTCACAAAGAACGGGTGTGGACATCGGCACACTGTACCGGAACAATCCAATACTCAACGGCCGTCCGAGAGTTTATCCCGGGCAGATCTTGAATATTTCCTACGATACCCCTCCGTTTGGTGAGATAGAAACGCTTGGGTATGCGTATCCATATATTGAAGAGGACGTAATACGCAGAACTCTTCCGTATCTGACACTGCTTGGGATTTTTTCCTACGGACTCAGAGAGGACGGAGGGCTGATTGAGCCTGAGGGAGGGGACGAGAGACTTCTTTCTCTCTCAAGGGAATACGGCACGATCCCGATCCTCGTTCTGACATCCATCACAGAAAGCGGTACGTTTTCTTCGGAGAGGGTGGAGAACATTCTTGGAGATCCGGAACTGAGAAACACCGTGACGGCAAATCTTGTCAGCACGGTGATGGAAAAAGGATATGGCGGGGTGGATCTTGATTTTGAGTACATCCCCGAGCAGTATGCCGACGAGTATGCGGCATTCGCTCGAGAGGTAAAAGCGGCGCTTGGGGAAGCATATCGCGTATCGGTTTCCCTTGCGCCAAAGACCAGCGAGAATCAGCCGGGCCTTCTGTATCGCGGACATAATTACCGACTGCTCGGCGAAGCGGCAGACGACGTGCTTTTGATGACTTACGAGTGGGGATATGCTTACGGTCCACCCTTACCCGTCGCACCGCTTCCCGAGGTACGCGAGGTGGTGGAGTTTGCAATCACTCAGATAGCACCCGAAAAAATCCGTCTCGGAATACCCAATTATGGCTACGATTGGGCGCTTCCGTACGTCAGAGGTGAGAGCAGGGCAGAGACCATTTCCAACGAAGAAGCACTGATGCGTGCCCGTTCGAATGGCGTGGAGATTCTGTTTGACGAAGAAGCACAATCCCCGTATTACAATTATTTTGACCGTCCTGTCACGTTTTCTGATGCCATTGAGCATACGGTGTGGTTTCAAAACGCAAGAGGTGTGGAGGCGGGGCTGAATCTTGTGAGGGAATATAACCTCGGCGGAATCGGTATATGGAATATTATGAGATATTTTCCGTCGCTTTGGCTTCTTGTGAATCAGTTATACCGCATTGTAAAGTAGGTGAAATAACACCGGGTTATTTACGTTTCAGCATTACGACGCACTCGCAATGCTTGGTCATCGGGAACATATTCACGGGAACAGCGCGGCAGATCTCATAACGGTCGCGGAGCGAGGAAAGATCTCTGGCGAGGGTCTGGGGATTACACGACACGTATACGATATGTTTGGCATCGATGGCGACGAGACCTTCGCGCATTTTGGGAGACAATCCTGCGCGCGGGGGATCGACGACGACAAATTCGGGTGCGTTGTCTTTTCCAATTTTTTCACGGAACGCGGCGGCATCTCCGCAGAAGAATGTGATATTGTGAATTCCGTTTATCTCGGCGTTGTGTTTGGCATCCCGTATGGCGTCGCTGTTTATTTCAATTCCCCAGAACATTGCTCCGGGAAACTTTTTGGCAAGGGAAAGTCCGATGATTCCCGAGCCGCAATAGAGATCGACGGCTTTGGTAAAAGAGAGTTTACCGACAAGGGAATGAACGAGATCAAGGAGGGTGGAGAATGCCTCGGTATTGACTTGACGGAAGGATTCGGTGGAAAAACGCATTTTGACCCCTGCGATCACATCGTTTAGATAGTCAATTTGTTTTTCCTTTTCGTTTTTGCAGAGAAGAACATTTTTGACATAGGGAAACTTACTCATTAAAGCGCTTTTATATGCGGAGATATCCCCGCCGTCGGCATAGAGAGACACAAGATGCTTACCCGTTGAGTCCGAGCGAATGAACAATGATTTGGTTATGAAGAAGTCGAGTAACTCGATATTTTCGTTGGTAAAACGAAGGATTTCGTTCATTTCTGCGGGGAGAATGTGGCATTCGTCAATGAGAACGGGGGTATTTGACTCCTCGCGGTAATAAACGAAAGCGCGGGATTCTGGATCGTAATGAAAGCCTGCCTTATTGCGGTACCCCGTTCTGTGAACAGGGAAAACGGTATCTTCAACGATGGCGGCGTCAAGTCCTGCGCGTCGAAAGGCAGCGGAGACGGTGTTTTTCTTTACGGTGTTTTCGTATTCAAAGCTCACGCCACAAAGAGTGCATCCGCCGCAGGAATCGGAAACGGGACATATTCTTTTGGTGCGGTGGGGAGATTCTTCGGTAACTTGCAGACATTCTCCGATGGCGTAATTTTTTCGTTGCTCCACAATGCGGATGAGAGCGGTATCCCCCGCCGCAAGATCAGGAACAAAAATGACGAGTCCGTCTACTCGGGCAACGCCAAAGCCGTTTTCGTTCATATCGGTAACGTGAATGACCAATGTATCGTTTACGTTCATAAAATTCATCCTCTAATTTCATATATGAAAATTATAATACAATCCGCAGTGGTTGTCAAGAAATATGTCAGATTCCAGCCCGCCGCATATAATGCCTATGAACAACACGAAAAAATACGGTTCAAAAATTATGGATAGAAAGGAGAATGGTATGTCGGACTGTATCCTTGCTTTAAAGAGTCAGACGCTTGCCGAGAGAGCGCGTAGGGCAGCCCTTATGGAAAAAGTGGAAGCGGAGGTGGTTTCGGTGGATCCCTCAATTACAAGACGGGGATGTTCGGTTGGATTGAAGATTCCGTGTGAGCAGGTCGATAAAGTGAAAAAAACACTTGACCGCAAGCACATCGTGTACGGAGACGTCATTGGAAGGTGGGAGAATGGATGGGAAAACTGATCTATTTTGACAATGCGGCGACGACTTGGCCAAAGCCATATTCCGTAGTGGCATCCATGACGGAAGCAATGCAAAAGTACGGTGGGAATCCTGGAAGGGGTTCCCACAAGCTTTCGGTGGCGGCGGCGGAAACGGTCTACGATTGTCGGTTGATGGCGGCAAAACTGTTTCACTCGACGGCGGAAAACGTGGTATTTACGGTGAACGCAACGACGGCGCTGAATATGGCGATCAAGGGACTGGTGAACAAAGGAGCGCATATTCTGATTGACAATTTTGCTCATAATGCATCGTACCGTCCCGTGATGAGCCTTGTGAATAAATCCGGCTGCCTTACGGATTTCTACGATACCACGGGAACGACGGAGGAGATTCTTTTCGATATCGAAAAAAAGATCACGGCGCAAACATCTCTTCTCGTTTTAACACATCAGTCAAACATTTGCTCCCACACGGCGCCAATTTCCGAAATTGGGGAGTTGTGCAGAAAACACGGGATTCTGTTCGTTGTGGATGCTTCGCAGAGTGCGGGTCATCTCCCCATTGATATGCAAACCTCTAAGATCAGTGCGCTCTGTGTGCCGGGACACAAGGGACTCTGGGGACCGATGGGTGTGGGGATGCTTCTTGCAGGAGATGGCGTGACATTTCGAACGATTCTGGAAGGTGGGGCTGGGATTTTGTCGACCGACGTAGAAATGCCGGACGATTTGCCCGAGCGTCTTGAGGCAGGGACCGTTCCGTATCCGGCGATTGCGGGACTTTTGGCTGGAATGCGTTACGTGGAAGACAGTGGAATCGAGGCGATTCGCGAGCACGAGAGGGAGCTGTCTGCTTTATTTATGGAAGAGATACAAAAGATGTCGCATATTTCGGTGTTCGGGGAAACTGACGGTAGTGTCGTCGGTTTTACGGTACGCGGTCATTCTCCGGCAGAGGTTGGTGCGTATCTTTCGGACTTTGGAATATGCGTGCGAAGTGGGTATCACTGTGCACCGATTGCTCATAAAACGGTGGGAACGTACGAGAATGGAAGCGTGCGGGTGAGTTTTTCTCACCGAAACAAAGAACCCGAAGTGTTACGGCTGACGAAAGCGCTGAAAAAACTGGAAAACTGAATTGATATGGGACAGTAATATTTTCGGGGGGAAGGAAAACTTTTTTGGAAAAAAGTTTTCCTTCCCCCTGTTAAATACACCAGTCATTTTTTATTCTTTTACCCACAAAGTATCCTCACGTTCTTCAATGGGGATAAAGATGGGACGTTCCAAGGGAGTATCGTT
>JAZRNC010000008.1:0-2748 GCA_045647965.1 Eubacteriales bacterium
ATGTCCGAAACATTGTTTACTTGGTCAAAGAAATGGATTGCTGAAAACAGATAAGCCAATTCCAATTTGTAGAGGTTAATTATGAAAGACGAATGTTTAATCTGCGGTGCACCGCTTATGTATTTAGAAAAGGATATTGAAGTCGAGTGTGCTTTGTGTCATAAAAAGGAGCAAAGCAAGACAATGTGTAAGCAGGGGCACTATGTGTGTGATTCCTGCCACACAGGCGGTATGGATACGATTCTAGGCATCTGTCTTGCCGAAACATCCAAAAATCCTATTCATATTCTGCAAAAGCTGATGGCACTCGATTTCTGCCATATGCACGGTCCCGAGCATCACGTTATGGTCGGCTCTGCCTTACTTACCTCATATAAGAACGCGGGCGGCGAAATTGACCTCGAAAAAGCCCTCGTGGAAATGCAATCTCGCGGCAAAAAAGTCCCGGGTGGCGCTTGTGGTTTTTGGGGAGCCTGCGGTGCGGGTATAAGTGCCGGTATGTTTGTGTCCATCATAACGGGCGCAACACCCCTCGCAAATGAGTCGTGGGGATTATCTACCAAAATGACATCAGCCGCTCTTGGTGCTATTGGCGAAGTGGGCGGTCCGCGTTGCTGTAAACGAGATTCTTACCTCGCCATAACGCAAGCGGTAAAGTTTGTGCAAGAGAATTTTGGTGTAGAAATGGAGCTTGATGAAATCAAATGCACCCATTCGGCACTGAATAACCAATGCATTAAAGAGAGGTGCCCGTTTCGATGAAAAAGAAGATAGCCTTTCTCTGCGTGCATAATTCTTGTCGCAGTCAGATTGCTGAAGCTCTTGGCAAACACTTTCTAGGTGACAAGTATGATTTTTATTCAGCAGGCAGCGAAACAAAACCGCAGATAAACGGGGAGGCCGTAAGATTGATGAAAGCTATCTACAGCATTGATATGGAGCAGACACAGTATAGCAAGACTATTGATAAAATTCCTACACCCGATGTGGTTATTTCTATGGGTTGCGATGTCGGTTGCCCCTATATCGGCAGAGCTTTTGACGCTAATTGGAACCTGCCCGACCCAACAGGTAAAAGCGACGAGGCTTTTAAAACAGTTATTGCTGAGATTGAAAAACGGATACTTGAACTATAGATCTCGCAACTTTACAACACTAAGCCGAGCAGAGCAGTTACGCTCTGCTCGGCTTTTCGTTGAAATACGGTTATTTCTATGGTATAATCAGTTCAGTAACTGAGAATTTGACGAGGTAATTGTGATGATCGATATTACTGCTTGGATGAAAAACTTTTTACAAGCGTTAAATGAAACCTTTGCAAACCGTGTATGGTTTGTTGGTTTGCAGGGTAGTTATGGCCGCGGTGAAGCTCATGAGACAAGTGACATTGATATTGTTGTCATTCTGGATGAATTGTCTGCTATGGATATCCAAACGTATAACGAGATGCTGGATACCTTGCCGCATCGGGAACTGATTTGCGGGTTCCTTTCTGGAAAGAAGGAAATTATGAATTGGGAGCCATCGGACCTGTTCCAATTTTGCCACGATACCACCCCAATCAAGGGAAGTCTTGACGAGGTGATGGCATTTATTAACGAAAGTGCCGTGAACCGAGCAATCAAAATCGGTGCCTGCAACATCTATCACGGATGTGTTCACAATATGCTCGTTGATAAGAGCGACGATATTTTAAGAGGGTTATATAAATCGGCTTCTTTTGTGGTGCAGGCAATCGCTTTCAAGCAAACGGGCGCGTATATCAAACATCAAAAAGAATTGCTCAAAGTTGTTTCCCCCGAAGAACAGGCCATCGTCGAAACATTTATGAATTTGAAAAATGGCGGAACGGTCAATTTCCATTTAATGTCCGAAACATTGTTTGATTGGTCCAAAAAATGGATTTCCGAAAACAGTTAAAATTCCAATCAGCCGAGCAGAGCGCAGAAAACGCTCTGCTTGGCTTTCCGTTGAAATGCAGTTGTTTCTATGGTATAATCTGTTTGAAGTGAGGGCGTTGCATATGGTTGAATTCTCGTTTTTATTTTTAGAACTTATTTTTGCGGCTATTTGGCTAATCGTCAGGAGTTCTGTATGGATTAAAAACCGCCATATAGACTTGAAACGAGAAGCCGTTCTGCTTTTGATGTATATCAATCTTGCGGTAATCATCCGATTTACGTTTTTCCCTATGGCTACGGTGGACGGACGTGTTCAGCCACTTGCATTTGACGTTGCAACAGCATTTCCGTTCAGAGTCAATTTCATTCCGTTTGTCCATCTGTTTGACTATGAAAGCAAGCGAGATCTTTTGCTGAATGTGATTGGAAATGCCGCGATGTTTATTCCCAGCGGCATAGTTTTGCCGATCGTCTACAAAAATCTCAATAGATTTTGGAAAGTGTTTCTGGCGGGAGCGGGCATTTCTCTTTGCATAGAAACGATACAATTGCCATTTAGCGTCAGGGCAACCGATATCGATGATTTGATCTTAAATACCGTCGGTGTCATTGTGGGGTACGGGATTTATGCATTCATACAACGCATAAAAAGAGTAAAACGATAAGAAACAAAGCATAATCGCCGAGCAGAGAAACCCTCTGCTCGTCTTTTTTGTTACGCTATTTATTATCCTGCCGAAACAGGTATAATACGTGTCGTTATCCCCCAAGGCGGAGTGAACTCAAAATTGTTAATCATCCATAAAACGGGAATCCCCATAGTTTCCGACTCGGACGGATACGGACC
>JAZRNC010000009.1:0-2700 GCA_045647965.1 Eubacteriales bacterium
GTCTTCTGCATATCTTCGGGGTTCTTGTCGAAGCCTTCGATGCAGTTTGCCTTTGCCCATGCCATTGCCTTTTCGAATTCGGCCTTGTCATAGATTTCTTCGGTCATGCGGCGGATGATTTCCACTTCGTCCACGGATTCAACGCGCATGCCGAGGTATTCTTCGATGAACTTGGAGTCGATGATGGAGCCGCCGATACCCATGCAGATGGAACCGATCTGGAGGTAGCTCTTGCCGCGCATGCTTGCAGCTGCGACAGCCGCACGTGCGAAGCGGAGGATCTTTTCCTGAACGTCAGCAGGCATATCGGTTACTTCGTCAAGGTTCTGAACGTCGTGACCGTAGATGCCGAACGCCGGGAGACCCTTCTGCGCGTGGGTAGCGAGAACGGATGCGAGGTAAACCGCACCGGGTCTTTCGGTACCATTGAAGCCCCATACCGCCTTGATGGTGGAGGGATCCTGGTCCATGGTTTCGGAACCGTAGCACCAGCAGGGAGTTACGGTGAGGGTGATGTCAACGCCGGCTTTTCTGAACTTTTCGGCGCAGGCAGCAGCTTCCGCAACGCGGCCGATGGTGGTGTCCGCGATGATAACTTCCACGGGTTCGCCGTTGGAGTACTTGAGGTTTTCGGTGATGAGCTTCTGAGCAGCCTTGGCCATAGCCATGGTCTGGTCTTCCAGGGATTCACGAACCTTGAGGGGACCGCGTCTGCCGTCGATGGTGGGGCGGATACCGATTACGGGATAGCCGCCGATCAGTCTGGATTCTGCCATTATGATAATTCCTTTCGAGGTTATAGAATTTGTGTTTTTTCGCGGGAACCCTTTTTTTAAAAAAGTTTCCCGCACCCTTCCAGAAAACTTTCAACAAATGAATTGACGAAGTTTGTCCAAAGTGTTTTGAGAGGGCGGACGAATCACTTTCTATGGGAATTATACCATGGGCGGCGGGAAAATGCAATGCGTTTTTATGAATTTTATATTTGCGGGAAGGCGGAGGATTCCGGAGGACGGAACGGAGCTTTTCTTTATTCGCAAAATTCAACGAAATATTATCATTTCGCCGCGGTTATACCACATAAAATCACGGTTTTGCAAAAATTCACAGCCAATTCTCGTTTTGATATTGATTTTCCGGCGATATTCTGTTACAATAATGTGGTTGAAAAACAATTATTGTTTATATCAAAAAGGAGAAACAGAAATGGCACTTGTAACAACCAAGGAAATGTTCAAGAAGGCTTACGAAGGCGGCTACGCAATCGGTGCTTTCAACATCAACAACATGGAAATCATCCAGGCAATTGCTGACGCTGCAGGCGAAGCAAAGTCTCCTGTTATTCTTCAGGTATCCGCAGGCGCAAGAAAGTACGCTAAGCAGGAATACCTCCTCGGCCTCGCAAAGGCTGCAATCGCTGACTCCGGTATCGACCTCGCTCTCCACCTCGACCACGGCGCAGACTTCGAAATCTGCAAGGCGTGCATCGACGGCGGTTTCACCTCCGTTATGATCGACGGTTCTCACCACTCCTTCGAAGAAAACATCGAAGTTACCAAGAAGGTTGTTGAATACGCACACGCTCACGGCGTAGTTGTAGAAGGCGAACTCGGCGTTCTCGCAGGCGTTGAAGACGACGTTGTTGCTGAAGAATCCTCCTACACCAAGCCCGAAGAAGTTGAAGAATTCGTAGGCCGCACCGGTGTTGACTCCCTCGCAATCTCCATCGGTACCTCCCACGGTGCATACAAGTTCACTGCTGCACAGTGCACCAGAAACGAAGAAGGCATCCTCGTTCCCCCGCCGCTCCGCTTCGACATCCTCGAAGAAGTTGGCAAGAGACTCCCGGGCTTCCCGATCGTTCTCCACGGCGCTTCCTCCGTTCCGCAGCACTATGTTAAGGAAATCAACGAACTCGGCGGCAAGCTCCCGGACGCAGTTGGTATTCCGGAAGAACAGCTCCGCAAGGCAGCTTCCCTCGCAGTCTGCAAGATCAACATCGACTCCGACATCCGTCTCGCTCTCACCGCAGGTATCCGCCGCGTAATGACCAGCCAGCCCGATGTATTCGACCCCAGATCCTACCTCTCCGTTGCACGCGAAGAAGTTAAGAAGACCGTTTACCACAAGATCGTAAACGTTCTCGGTTCTGCAAATACTCTTTAATTGAATGATTTTTATCGGGGAAAAACTTTTTGAAAAAAGTTTTTCCCCGAACCCCTTTTCAAAAACTTTTGAACAATTATATTTGCAAAGTGCAGTGCGGATTCTGTGAATGGACTTTTTGAATATATTGGTTTAAATTGAGTTCTATATTAAACTTAAATGGAGAGTACGACGGATGAAATGGTCGGGAGACTATAATGTGAATGCGAACGATGTGGATTTCAACAACATCGTTTCGGTGTCGAGTGTTCTGCGGTATATGCAGGATGCGGCGAATTATGCGATGGAGGAAGACGGGCCTTCTTATCTGGAACTGTTTGAGAGAGGGCTGGCGTTTATTCTGAGCCGGATCCGTTTGAGTCTGTACACGCCGGTGTATTCGCATGAAAAACTGGAAGTACAGTCGTGGGCGTGCGAATCGAAGGGGGCGCAGTTCAACCGCTGCTACCGGATTCTGCGGGACGGTGCGATTGTTGCCGAAGCGGTATCGGTATGGGCGCTGTGCGGCGTGGAAGACCGCCGTCTGCACCGGGT
>JAZRNC010000010.1:0-2230 GCA_045647965.1 Eubacteriales bacterium
ATACCGATTCTGTCCTGAAGCAGGTTGAGATTTACAAACACGCAGCAGGTACGCTGGATCTGATTCCATGTGATATCACCGAAAAGAACGTACTGATCGTCCGGATGGAGAGATACGGAATCAATGTACTGCTTGTTCCACCAGGGCTTATCGAGATCAATGTAAGGAAGTTCGGAGATCGGCAGATAAAGACCTTCGTTAACAAGGTTTACCTGGAATGCGCAGAGAACGAATACCATCTGGAAATCGTCCTCGCCGGAGCCGATGGACTGACGTGCCATGCTCACAACCTCATTGTGGTCAGCAATGTCAAGGAACGCAAACTCAAAGCCGAGTCTGTCCTCAACAGCTCTTCTGCGGTCATACATTGCCTTACCGAGAACGTCAAGCTCGTCGCTGAGCTCATCGGGACCGTGAAGGGTTCCCTCTGCGGTAAGAATGGTGATTGTGTCGTAATCGGATTCGATCTCAGCGGGAAGGTCAAGTGTTGCCTCGCCGGGAGCCGCATCATCCGTGGGGGTGGTAACCGCGCCGGTATCATCAGCGGGCTGCTTGTCTTTGCCGCAGGAAGTTGCCGCCATGGTTAACGTCATAGCAAGCGCCAGCAGCATAGCAATTTTGCGCAAATGTTTCATATGTAGCCTCCTCATAGCTTTGTATTTTGGCAAATTTGTTACCATGTTTATTCTATCATACATTCCCTCGATTGTCAACATAAAGATACGATTAAGGTGTATTGGCATTTCGACAAAAATATTTGCACAAAAATGTACACAATGCACATACAAGTGGGTTAACCAAGCTTTTTCAGTATATACGCGGCCATACATTTGGTATATTCCACGAGAGAATCACATTCGATGTATTCGTTTGGCTGATGCGCGCCTCCGATTTCGCTGAAGTCACGTCCTGCTCCGTAGCCATATGCGTTGCTGGTGCCGTACTTTGAAATCACAGACAGGTCGGAAAGGCAAGAACCGCGTAATATATGGCAAGAAATGCGTAATATATTAGGAAAATATCCACTATAACTTTGGGTATTTCCTGCTCTTCGGCTTGTATTGAAAGAAAATTTCTAAAAATTTTTAAAAAAGGGTTGCATTTCGAAAAAAATTGTGATATACTGTTAACGTAAGTTAGAATTTTGAATAAAAGGAGAGTGGGCTGAAAGGTCCACTCTTAATTTATGCAAAGCATTGGAGAAAGAAAACGTGAAATCCAAAAAACCGGCAAAAAACATTGCAGCCACCGTTACCGAAGCACTCCGACCGGTCATCAACAACCTCGGCTACTCGGTCTGGGACATCGAATATGTCAAGGAAGGCGCCGACTATTATCTGCGCTTCACCATTGACCGTGAAGAGGGGATCGACATCGAAGACTGTGAAAAGGTCCACCGCGTCATCGACCCGCTTCTCGACGAGCTTGATCCCATTGAGGATGCGTATCATCTCGAGGTATCCTCTCCGGGCATAGAACGCGACATCAAGTACGATTGGCACTATGAAGTGCTTATCGGCGAAAAGGTGGAGCTTCGTCTGTTTGCCCCAACAGAAGCATATCCGGGTCAGAAGATATTTGTTGGTATCCTTAAATCTTATACAGACGGCATGATCGTCCTCGATATTGACGGCACCGATTATACCGTGCCTCATGCCTCTGTATCCAAAGCACGTACAGTTTTCGATTTTAAGTAATATTCAGAAAGGTTTGGTTAGAGAAAAATGAATTCCGAATTGTTTGACGCCCTTGAACTGCTCGAAAAGGAAAAAGGCATCTCCCAGGACTATATGCTCGAGCGTGTTGAAGCCGCTCTCATCAGCGCATACAAGCGTGACCGCAACGGTCTTGCAAATGTGCGTGTGGAGATCAACAAAGACAAAAAGAGCATCCGTATGTTTGAACAGAAGAACATAGTTGAAGAGGTTCTCGATCCCGAGCAGGAAATAAGCCTCGAGGACGCACGCGCTATCAGCAAGAGATATTCTCTCGGCGGCGTATGTGAAACCGAGCTTAAGCCCAAGAATTTCCGCCGTCTTTCGGCTCAGACCGCAAAGCAGGTAATCATCCAGGGCATCCGCGAGGCGGAGCGCTCCATGATGATAAAGGAATACGAATCCAAGAAAGAGGAAATCATCACCGCTATCGTTGATAAAGTCGACCCCGAAAACGAGGATGTACTTGTAGATACCGGCACAAGCAAGGTTTACCTCAAGAAGCAGGATCAGAT
>JAZRNC010000011.1:0-3470 GCA_045647965.1 Eubacteriales bacterium
TCTCCCTCCCCTGACCCCTCCCACACCTCCAAAAACTTTTACACAAAAAGAGAAAAAAGGTTTAACGTAACCGAAACATTATCTTTTTTCTTTTTTTATAAAGTTTTTTGAAGAAGGGGTTCGGGGGAGAAACTTTTTCGAAAAAAAGTTTCTCCCCCGTTTTTTCATCCTCACACAATTTTTTATTCGTCCGTACCCGACTCAGCCCACCGTAATCATCGGTGGAATGGCTTGCGGCACGTAGTTCACACCAAGGTAAAGTCCGCCCACAGCGACAGGCACTCCCTCAATGCCAAGATAGAGATTCGTCTGTACAACCGACTTTACCGGTCCCGTAATGGCGTATGAGACTAGAGACTTGCCGTAGTTTTTCACACGGTAAGCGACGCTTTCCACATCCCTCCCCACCGTATCGAAAAACGACGTACCTGTATCCCTATAGATAACGGTCCAAGTGCTGCCGCCGTCCGTGGATCTCTCCAGCTCCGAACCAAGGCGTTCGTAACTAGTGGTAACGCTCGGGTTATCCCACGAGATCTTCACACGTCCCCCCGCAATGGGAGCAGCGTAGGTGATACGAAGGGGTGTGGGAATTTGCGACAACGTAAACGCATAATACACCTCGGACTTTGCCTGCGTAAACGCAAAGAAGGAATCCGGATCCGCCTCCCCATCGACACCTTCCCTGTAAAAACCGATATCCGCCTCGTACCACATAGGTCTTTGGTTCTGGTACTTGACCGTCGGTGTGTGGGAAAACTCTTCACTAAACGCGATATTTTCCGCCAGCTCGTCCGTCCATGCAATGGTGCTTGATGCATTAGCGTAATATTTGGCGATCAGTCGTAAGATCCTCGCCCCGCAACCGCTTGGAATATCGACGGACAAGCGTATCTTGTTCTCTTGGCGAACGTATGCACCCGTCAAGCTCTCAATGACAACCGGAATATCATATTCGTACTCCGTTCCGCTCCACGTGATGGAGTACGAGGTCTCCGTCGTCGTTACACCGTCGACAGTCAGTACGTAATACCCCCCGGAAGTATTGACACACTGGAATGTTGCCGTTTTTGCCGATGTGTTGTACGGAAATTCAGCGTAAACAAACGGCGTCTCCATGTCATTCGTCTTGGTTACTGAGGAGGTCCTCTCCGTCACACCATCGTACGTGATATCCCAGTACCTATTAATCTGGGTGGTTGAACTCCAGTATTTTGTTTGTAATCCGATACGCAATGTCGTTCCATCGGTATATGCTCGGATAAACCCGCCCGAGATAACACTTGACGACATATAGCCGATATATATCGGTGAGGCATACAAAAGCTTCATTTCTGCCATTGTTCAACCTCAATTTCCGACTAAAACGAACAGTTCCCCGTCCGCAAGAGTTGACGGAAGCGTGGAGCCGTAACTGATGTTTCGTACCACGGACGCACCCGTGGCATCCGCACTTGCACGGAGATTTCCCGTCATCACGCCGCCCGTTTTCTTCAGATACGCATCCGCGCCCACCCCGCCGAGCATATTCGCATTCTCGGCAAGGGCGCATATACCGAGGGCATCGATCGTACTCGTCACGATACCGCATTTGTCGCGATTCGTGCGCGTATCCGTGATCATACCCGCCGTCACTTCCACAGCATCTGCGGGGACCGTCACCTCGGCAAGAACGAGATCGCGCATATTCTCGCCGTCCATGATTGCGCTCTGCGGCTGATCGGTTACGATAAAGGAAAACTCGCCGCGCGCGGTATTGAGTCGGAGCAGTACCGCGTAGGTCTTGCCGGCGGCAACGGGAAACGCCTCCGGCTTTTTGTTCCACGCCATATATCCGCGGATCCACGCAATACCCGCGCCGATCTGCACGTTCATACCGTCCCCCGCGCTGACCGCGAGGCTATCTTCCCCGAGAACACCGTCGCGATAGAAGCACGATATCATTTTTGCGAAAAACGAGGCGTCGACTGCCTTGTTTCCTCTTGGGAAACCGCCCACATTTTCCACGACTTCGGTGGAATCAAACATTCCGCCAAAGACGTCCTTTGTCATTTCTGCCATAATTACCTCCGATAATTTGTTCGTTGTTTCACATCCCGCGTTACTCAGCGGCGATACGTCGGACCGTGCTGATCTCTTCCCCAAAAGAGGGGTAAATACCGTGCGTACCGTTTTCGTATACGAAATCCACCGCCGTCAACCGCAGAGCAAACGAGAGACACAGCTCCTCGTCCACCACGTCGCAGATATCCCCGATCGTGTAATCCCTGCCGTACAGCGGAAGCGCCTCCGTATCGCATTCCGCACAGACGAACACGGACGTCGGGTACTTCGCAAGCAGCTCTCTCCCACGCTGTTGCAGGGCATCGAGATACGCTGAATTTGTCGAAAAATCCGTCGGTGAGAGATCCGACGCTTTTTTGTAGATCTCTCTGCCTGTTTTTCCCCCTGCGTTGTCCACACACACCACCGTGCCGTCACTACCTTCAATGTACGCACGGTTTTTCATTTTGTCGGTCACACTGTTCATCGAAATCGACACGATATTCCCGAACGACGAGGAGAAGATCGCCGGCTGATGCTCCCCGCCCGTCGTCGAACGGTTTTTGCCGCGCACCACACGGAACACGGGGCGATTCGTCTCTCTGTCCAGCGTAATTGTGAACGACGCGCCGTACGGCTTCAGTACCGCATACAGCTTGGCGGCAAGATTATCCCACTCGCCGGAGAACGTGACCGTTTCGCCGAGAGAGTCTCCCTCTTCCACCGCAAGCGACAGCCCACGCAGATTCTCCCGTACCGCCCGACACACGGCCTGTGTCACCTCTCCCGAATACGTCTTTTTTCCTTCGATCACGCGGTCGGAAAGGAGTACCTCGAGAAGATGTCCGCCCATCTCACAGCCGCCGTCGTCCGCTGTCTCGACGTATTCGATCCGTCCGCAGCGGATAGGCCCATCGTCGCCCGTTCTCACGTACGTCGCCTCACCGATCGCGGCAAGAAGAGCTCGCGGAAAATGCAGCGTGAACGTACCCGTTTCGAAATATCTTTCCTCCCATACAATGGAGGTGAATTCATCCATTGGCCCCGCCGTTACGTCAAAATTTTCGTCAAGAAAATAGAGTTCCATAGTCCCTCACATTCCGTAGTACAGCGGTGTGTACTCGATCTCGGCATCCACGTATTCTCCGCCCTCGTCGCACAGTATCGAAACCTGTGATTCCCCCGCCGGCAGGGTGAAGAACGTGCTGTCTCTGTCGAATACAAAGAATCTCTCGCCGTTGAGTTCAATATTTTTGCGGCGGGCACGGGTGTCGATCATGAGCGTATCCCCATTCTCAAGGGTAATGGGACAGCGCACGAATCTCTCCCCGCATTTGATGCCGGGATTCGTCACCCGTCCGCCGTTTGCCGTAATTTTCAGAACGAGTCCGCAGTCCCCATCCCCAACGTTATCGACCACGGTCTTG
>JAZRNC010000012.1:0-2800 GCA_045647965.1 Eubacteriales bacterium
CTTGACAACCGACTGCGGCTGTGGTATAATATATGGGTATTCGGGTGCGTACCCGGTATCTGTGTGAGCCACTAGCTCAGTTGGCAGAGCATTTGACTTTTAATCAAAGGGTCCGGAGTTCGAATCTCCGGTGGCTCACCATAGCAATATTATCCGAACTTTTTATGTTCGCGGTAATCATCAAGCTCCGTAGTAGGTAAGACCTGCTGCGGAGCTTCGTTTTTTATATCGACGAAGTTTCATCAATCGCAAATATATTCTCTGTTTATTTCTGCGGTTTACTGCTATAATGGCAAAAGAGGGTGTCGAACGATGATGAATTTTGTCAGCATGGGCAAACTCCTTGCTATTGCCAGAAAAGAAAAACACATTTCACAAGAGCTCGTCGCCGAGTGGGCGGATGTATCCGTTGCAACCATACGCAATATAGAGCACGGGGATACATTCCCCAGGATGGAAACCATATTCGCACTGTGGGATATATACGGGCTTCCGAGGGATGATATATGGGACTACTTCAGCAGAAGCAATTTCGTGAATGAAGAAATGAAGAAACACGGTATTGGAGAACACGAGAAAGATTCCGAGCTTACCGCAGTATAATTTGAAAGAGGACAACAATGGGCTGCTTCGACGATAACGAATACATATACTTATCCCTATTACACTTGGGCGCGATCATGTGGAATAAATCCTCAAAGCGCTTATTGCTTGCCCTCCAATATGTCATATCGCACGATGATGTAACCGGAGGATCTGTGACGCGATTTTACACAGAACTTGCCGCCTTGCAGAACTGTACCGATATGGTGATTGAACGCTCGCTCCGGTACGCGGTCGGGCGAATGTGGGAGTGTAGTCATGCCGAGTGTTCGAAGCTGCTATACCGTTCCAACGCTTCGCACTCGTGTCCTACGGTCTCAGAGTTTATATGCCTATACACTGATGCATTCAAGCGCGGTATTATACAAAAGTGGGTGGATTCGATAGAGGCGGAGGAACGTGAGGCGAGCAAATCGGATATTCGGGATATATTAGATATGTTTTGATTATGCAAAAGGGCGGCATCTCTGCCGCCCTTTTTAAGTTTCACCCTCGCTTTTCTATTTCATCAATTCTCTCACAGAACTCAAATCCTTTAGTTACTCCCGCTCTGAATCCCCTATACATCATAGCAAATGGGCTTGACAATGTACAACCTACTGTTTTCGCAAAATCGGATATAGCTTTCTCTTCCTCCGGTGATTTTACACTCATAAGCGTGTCTACCCATTCTTCTAATAACATGTCAATAACACGATTTTTAATATCCTCTTGTGCGTCATTTGTATATGTATGTTCAACTTGTTTTTCGATGTGAGTGAATAATTTTTTCATATCACCGCACCTCACTTTGCAAGACAGCCAAGAAGCATATACATTGCCTTAAGCTGCTCCGGCGAAAGCTGACCCATACGCTCAACTACACCGCACACAAGTGCCGACTGTTCGCCTTGTGGTGCAGGAAGCGCCATAGAAGCCTCGGGCAGTATGCAAACATCGTTTATATCCCTCTCCGTTTCTACACCATAATAGCTTGCAAGCTTGGTGTAGCCGTCCTCGGACAGTATCGTGAGAGATTTTACATTGCGGTACGCACCTCGGTTCTCAATCTTGAACGCCGATAATTGCGCACCTTTAAGATTGAAGTAGTCCACGCCCGCAATAAAAGCCTTGCCGTGACGAAGAACACCGTTAACCGTGCCTCGACCGAGCCCTATCTTTTCGCCAAGCTCACAAGCCACATACGCCGTCTTGCCGTTATAGCGGTACTGGTCGCAGTACACCTTCTTGCCAAGCACATCTACCTTGTACTCGCCCGTGCGGCGTATGGATGGGAGAACTTCGTCCATAATCCAATGCTCTACCTCTTGCGCTTTGGGGAGCTTGGAGTGCACGATCAGACGCCACACGTCGCCCTCGGCGATGAAAGCCATCTCGATTTGCTTGCTATCGGACTGCGGATGCGGTACGTCGCGTTTCACGACGCACCTGCAATGACGATTGAGAGCATCGCGCGGATTTGAGTATCCGAGGATAGTCGCTATATCGAATCCACAGAATAAAACATCACTGTTATCATTAACTGTACGAACTTCACCAAATTCGGGATTGTTAAATACTTGTACCTTGTTTTCCATGATAAATACACCTTTCAATTATAATTTTGTTCTTGACAAAACCGCCTATCTGGTGTATAATAGATTTCAGATAGGTTGTTCTGTCTTGACAGAGCAATTCTGTCAGGGTTGAGCTTGCCTAATTACTTTTAGCGGAGTAGGGTAAGCTCTATTTTTTGTCCAAAAGCAAGTGAACACCTTGACGGATAGCTTCAGTTCTTGTAATTCCGTTTTTTTCGCAGTACTGCGTTAGTTTGGTATGCAATTCTTTGTCAAAACGTACTTTAACATCAATATCCTTGGGGTTCTCTGCCTTCGGTCTGCCTGTTCTCGGAGACATTTATTCACCTCTTTTCGTGTTCCGCAAATTCATTATACATTATGGAACACAAAAAGTCAATATATTTTGCAAAAGTTTTTTAAAAAATTTTTAGGGCGGCTAAATGCCGCCCTTTTATCTATTCGCCCTCGCCGCTGTCGCTCTTGTCCGCTGCGTCAACCATACCCTCGCCGAATATGTATGCGATCAGCGTAGCACCTGCCATGATGATGGATGTAACCTCTGCCGCGGTGGATTCCGCCGCACCAAAGCCAAGCAGAATGGCGGTCACAAAACCAACCACTGCCGCCCAAAACTTGCG
>JAZRNC010000013.1:0-2116 GCA_045647965.1 Eubacteriales bacterium
AACCTTGCTCATAGCTTCGGCAATAAGATTACCGATCACTTCATCACCCGAAGAAACAGTGGCAACACGGGCGATATCTTCGCTACCTGTAACCTTTTTAGAGTTAGCGATAACAGTTTCGGTAACTTTATTTACTGCAAGATTAATACCCTTTTTAAGAACCATTGGGTTTGCACCTGCGGCAACGTTTTTCATACCTTCGTTAATAAGCGCTTGTGCCAAAACAGTAGCGGTTGTTGTACCGTCGCCTGCGGCATCGTTAGTCTTAACCGATACCTCTTTTACAAGCTGTGCGCCCATATTTTCAAAAGCATCTTCGAGTTCAATTTCTTTTGCAATGGTTACACCATCGTTTGTAATGAGCGGACCGCCAAATTCTCTGTCAAGCAGTACGTTTCTTCCTTTAGGTCCGAGAGTGATTTTTACAGTATTTGCAAGTTTGTCAACGCCGGCAATAAGGGCGTTTCTTGCTTCTATTCCGTAAAGAATATCTTTTGCCATAATAATTCTCCTTATCTCTGTATCTTACTCAATTATTCAACGATCGCGAGAATATCGTTCTGCTTTACGATATTGTATTCAACGCCGTCGCACTTTACTTCAGTACCTGCGTACTTGCTGGTGATAACCTTATCGCCAACCTTAACTGTCATAACAACTTCCTTGCCATCAACGATTCCGCCGGGGCCAACTGCGATTACTTCAGCAACCTGCGGCTTTTCCTTTGCTGCGCCGGGAAGAACGATTCCGGTCTTTGTGGTTTCTTCTGCTTCAACGAGTTTTACAACTACTCTGTCTGCAAGAGGTTTCAGTGTCATTTCTGTTTCTCCTTTATTTCGATTGTTAGAGACTTTGATTTTAAAAAGTTAGCACTCGAGACGGTTGATTGCTAACCCTATGCCACTATTGTAACCTCCCGTGAGGAAAAAATCAAGTGTTTTTGGCATTGTTTACATATTATTAACATCTATTTCCAACAGATATTCCAAATACCATCCCACCCATCCGGTCCCACTGCATCCCCTGATTTGGCAGTCAAGGAGGACGTGTGTCAACTGTATCGAAAAATGAAAAAACCGCCCGATAAAAATCGAGCGGTATTATCACAAATTAGAATGGATGCGTGAGAATTACTCAGCGTCCTTTTTTTCATCAGCAGCGATAAGCTTGATGAGAGCCATTTCAGCAGCGTCACCACGGCGCGGGCCGAGCTTATAGATCTGTGTATAACCACCGTTTCTGCTAGCGTAAGAAGGTGCAACTTCATCGAAGAGCTTCTTAACAACATCTTCCTTGGTGATATAAGCCATAGCCTGACGACGTGTAGCAAGAGTATTCTTTTTGCCGAGAGTGATCATCTTTTCGGCAATAGAACGTACTTCTTTCGCGCGAGTCAGCGTTGTCTCAATGGAACCGTTTTCAATGAGATACGTCACCATACCGCGGAGCATAGCGTTTCTATGCGCAGTTTTTCTGCCGAGTTTTCTGGTACCGGGCATATTCCATGTCCTCCTTTGCAAAAGTGACGGTTACATCTTTGTGCAACCATATATCAGTATTTTGTTATTGTTATAGATGAGAGCGTTTGCCTTGGTCGTTATCCGCCGATTACTCGTCGTCCTTCTTGAGATCGAGGCCAAGAGAATGCAGCTTCTGGATAACTTCTTCGAGCGATTTCTTACCGAGGTTACGGACTTTCATCATCTCTTCCTCAGTCTTATTTATAAGGTCTTCAACCGTATCTATGCTCGCGCGCTTGAGGCAGTTAAAGCTGCGCACGGACATGTCAAGCTCCTCAATGGTCATCTCAAGGACTTTTTCTTTGATTGTTTCCTCGCGTTCTACCATGATCTCGGTATTCTTTGCCTCGTCGGACAATTCGACGAACAAATTGAGATGTTCGTTGAGTATCTTGGCTCCAAGAGAAATCGCTTCTTTCGCTAAGATTACACCGTTAGTGAGCACTTCCAGAGTGAGCTTGTCATAGTCAGTGCTGGAACCGACACGGGTATTCTCAACCGTATAGTTTACATTATAAACAGGAGTGTAAATCGAATCGGTAAAGATTGTGCCAACGGGCGCGGAAACGTTCGGGTTGTTCTGCTGATACAGCTGC
>JAZRNC010000014.1:0-17181 GCA_045647965.1 Eubacteriales bacterium
GCAGAAAACAGACAATCCTGCCGCAGTTATAATCCCAACCGTGAGGTGGAACAGGAGAAAATTGACCGTATTCTCACGTCCGCACGACTTGCCCCATCAGCCTGCAACGGTCAGCCCTACCACATTACCGTGTGCAAAGGAGAAGCCGCGAAAAAAGTTGCAAAGGCTGTTCAGGGTATGGGCATGAACCGATTTGCTGCAGAGGCACCCGTGATGCTTGTACTGTCGGAGAAACCCTATGTAGCAACCGCTGCCCTTGGTGCAAAGGTTAAGAACAATGATTACCGTTCGATTGATATTGGTATCCTCTCCGCATACATCACATCGGAAGCGACCGCCCAGGGACTGGGTACTTGCATTCTCGGCTGGCTGGACGATGGAGAAATTCGTAAAATATGCGGTCTCGACGGTATGGTGAGACTTGTGATTACCCTTGGCTATGCGAAGGATGAGGATAAGCTTCGGCCGAAGAAACGCAAGGATATGGATGAGCTTGTCAGCATAGCGGAACAGTAATGGAAATTCAGATTTTCGTTTCTGTAACGGAGCATTCCGGACGTAGGCGAGACGTAACAGAAGGTAGCCGGGAAGATTAAAATGCGTAATTAAAAAAATGAAACCGGCGCAGACAAACATATACGACATGGCAGACTCCTGTTTTGTGAGTCAGGTGTCACAATAAAAAATTGAAAAAGTCCCTTGGTGCAAGAATGGTGATGAACTTGACACTAAGGGACTTTTTATTTGTGTGAAAGCGTCGGGATGATGGGATAAAATAAATATTCACATCCTATTGACAACATCAAAAGTGTATGATAAAATACAAGTAACCAAACAGTTACTTGCTGGGAGACGAATATTATGTGTGTACAAACCTATTATGAAGATTTACATAAAATCCCCGAAATATCGGAAAAGGAATACAAAACATCCGACTATATTTTCCAGATCCTAAAAAATATCGGCTATTCTCCCGTAAAAATTGCAGACACAGGCGTATATGCAGATATAGTCACAGACGAAAAGTCTCCGTGGCTCATTCTCCGTGCCGACATGGACGCCTTGCCCATACAGGAAGAAAATACACTGCCGTACATTTCCACCCATGCCGGATTCATGCACGCCTGCGGACATGACGCACATAGCGCAATGCTCCTGGAAACTGCACGCATCCTCAAAAAAGCAAACGTACCGCAGAACATTCGATTCCTGTTCCAACCCGCCGAAGAAACCACCAAAGGTGCGGTAAAAATGATCAAAAACAGGGCACTTCCCGAAAACATAGCGGCTTGTTTTGCCATCCATGTGTGGCCCGGTGTGGAAAAGGGCAAAATAACCACTGCCACCGGTACCATGATGGCTTCCAGTGACGTGTTCCGTATACATATCACAGGACAAAGCGTCCATTGCGCCCAGAGAGCATCGGGAAGAGACGCGATGCATACAGCCGTGGAGATCGCCTCATCCCTATACGAGATTGGCGAAGAATTACAGAAAAAAGACACCATCCTCTTCTGTGGCAGTATCCACAGCGGCGAATCCCATAACATTGTTCCCGATAAAGCGGAATTGTACGGAACCCTTCGCACTTTTTCCCCGGAAGAACGGGCCAAATGCAAAGAACTGCTCAAAAAAACCTGCAGTTCCATAGCCGAAAAACACGGTACCGATTTGGAAATCGTCTGGGACGGTGGCTGTCCTCCGCTATGCAGTGATGAAAAAATTGTCAAAGCATTACAGAAAATCTGTCCCGAAATCCGCACGGATGCCGTTCGTACCTACGCAGCGGAAGATTTTGCCGAATATCTGCAGGGGACACCCGGAGTAATGCTCTGGCTTGGCATAGGAGACACACCGCCCCTGCACAGCAAAGACTTTTTTATACCGACGGATATTCTCCCTATAGGCGTATCGTACTGGACAAAAATTGCGATGCAGAAATGGCAGGAAACGGTATGAAAGAAAGAAATCCCGAGAAAAGCAGAAAAATGATCCTATTGGCAGCGGAAAACGAATTTGCCGAAAAAGGTTTTTTTGGTGCAAGGGTGGATGAAATCGCCGCTGCCGCAGATATCAACAAACGTATGATTTACGCATATTTCGGTGACAAAGAGGAACTTTACAAACAGGTTTTGCTCCAGTCCTACCGAAAAATGGAAGAGGTAGAACAGCGGCTCGTTGCCCTTGATTTGTCAGGGGAAGAACTGATTACCAGTATCATAAACACGTATTTTGATTTTTTATCCGAAAACCCCACATTTGTTAATATTCTCATGTGGGAAAACCTGAACAAAGGAAAATATCTGCGGGAAATCGAAAATTCCATCATCGAGCGAAAAACCATACAGTATTTTATTAACTCCATAGACGAAGGGAAAAAAAGAGGCGTTTTTCGGAAAAACATTGATTCTTTCCAAGTCGTCCTTTCGCTGATCACAACCTGTTTTTCCAATTTTTCCAACCAATATACTTTGTCAAAACTTTTCCACACCGATCTTACCGATAAAGAAAACATAGAAATGCGAAAAAAACACACAGCGGAAATTATGAAAACCTATATATGCGAGGTGAATACCAATGAGTAAAATCCAGTGGAACGAAGAAATTCTGAACGAAATGCTGACCGCGCCCTCGCAGAAACTGATTGATGATATTGCCAAAATAGAAGGCGATATCATGATTCTGGGGGCCGGGGGAAAGATGGGCGGCGACATCAGTATCTTAGCTGCACGTGCCATCAAAGCAGCCGGCGGCAGTAATAAGGTGTACGCTGTCTCCCGTTTTACAAACAAAGCGGTGATCGACAGACTTGCAGGAGAAGGCGTTGAGATTATCGCGGCAGATCTGACCGATGACGATGCGCTGGATAATTTGCCGGATTGTGAAAATATCATTTTTATGGCAGGAAGAAAATTCGGTACGGACGGGAATGAATATCTGACATGGGGCATGAATTCATGGCTTCCCTGTATGACCGCAAAGCGCTTTTCCAAATCCAAAATTGTAGTATTTTCCAGCGGAAACATATACCCCAAAGTACATACGGGATGCGGCGGTGCTACCGAAGAAACCAAAGTTGTTCCGGTAGGCGAATATCCCATGTCCTGTCTCGCCAGAGAAAGAGCCTTTGAATTTGCCGCCAAAACCAAAGGAACCGGTGTATGCATCATGCGTCTGAACTACGCCATCGACCTCCGCTACGGTGTGCTTCACGACATAGCGCAGTCTATTTTGGCAGAGGAACCCATTAACCTCGCCGCAATGCCCAGCTTTAACTGCATCTGGCAGAAGGACGCCAACGAAGCCGCCCTCCGTCTCCTGTTGCATACCTCTCCCGATGTGAATATCGTCAATGTAACAGGTCCCGAAACGGCAGGCGTCAAAACAGTTGCCGAAAAGCTTGCGGGATTGCTCGGCAAAGAAGCGATCTTTACCGGTGAAGAAGCCGAAAGTGCGTATCTGAATAACGCAGGAAAAATGTTCGGTATGTTCGGCTATCCGTCCGTATCTCTGGAAGAGCTGATACATTGGCAGGCAGAGTGGATACTCTCGGGTGGAAGAAGCCTCGGCGCACCCACACATTTTGAAGAAAGGAACGGTAAATACTAATGGATCGTCACAATACAGCACTTGCCATTCTCCATGAAGGAACCGTAATTCCCGCTATTCCCCTGACACTGGACGAAAATCGGAAATTCGATGTCGTCAGCCAGCGTCGTATCGTTCGTTACTATATGACAGCGGGCGCGGGTGGTATAGCCGCTGCGGTACATTCCACCCAGTTTGAAATCCGCGATCCCAAGCACAATCTCTTTCGTCCTGTACTGGAAACCGTAATTTCGGAAATCGAAGCATTCGAAAAGGAAACAGGGAAGACCATAGTCCGTGTAGCCGGTGTTTGCGGCAAAATCTCTCAAGCCTGCAGTGAAGCACTTCTGGCAAAGGATCTTGGTTACGATGCGGTACTCCTCAGCCCCGGCGGACTGAGTGATCTGACCGAGGAAGACCTGCTTGACAGAACAAGAGAAGTAGCAAAAATTATGCCTGTAATCGGCTTTTACCTGCAGGAAGCTGTGGGTGGAAGAAAGTTATCCAGAAAATATTGGAAAGCACTTGCCGACATCCCCGGTGTTATGGCAATCAAATGCGCCTGCTTCGAGAGATACCGTACCCAAGACCTTGTCAAAGGTGTCATGGAATCCGCCAGAGCCGATGAAGTCGCATTATACACAGGTAACGACGACCATATTGTCATGGATTTGCTCACACCGTTTGTACACGACGGAAAGAAAAAATATTTTGTAGGCGGGCTCCTTGGTCAATGGTCCGTGTGGACAAACCGTGCAGTGGAAATATTCAACCGCTGCAGGGAAACCAGAGAAACGGGAATCGTCCCCGCCGAGCTTCTGACCGTTGCAGAACATCTGACCGAAGCCAACGGTGCGGTATTCGATGTTGCCAATCGTTTTGCAGGCTGTATTCCGGGAATGCACTATATACTGAAAAAGCAGGGACTAATGGAAACGGTGCACTGCCTGAACCCGGAAGAAACTTTATCCGAAGGACAAGCGGAAGAGATCGACCGTCTGTGGGCAGCATACCCTGAAATTGCCGATGACAGCTTTGTGGAAGCGTTTATGGCAAAAGAAAAGAACGAATCTTGAACCGGTCAATAATAAGAATTACTTATTACGTAGAGTATTTGGTGGTTTATTATGTGATTTGTTTATTTGCAAACAATAATAGATGTAGATTGGTTATATAAATTCATTAAAAACTTTAATAAAACAGACACATCATTTTTGGAATTTCCTTGTGATGTGTCTGTTTGTTTTGAGATGGATTCAATTAGTAAATTTTGCGGCAGAGGCAACTAGAAAAACCGGAATTCTTTATGGACGGATACCCTAAAATGTATGGTTTTGTGCCTCCAAATGTAATCAAGTGCTCTTGCGAAACAGAACCCGATATGATAAAATTATAATGTAAAGTTTTCTTTATAATGAAGGGAGGGGATAGTATAAATATCGCTATATGTGACGATCAGACATTGCAGCTTGACATTCTCACACAGTTACTTGACGAATATCAAAACGAACGAAAAACGTTATTTCGTTTAAAAACATTTCAAAGCGCCTATGAACTTTTGGATGCTGCTGAAAATGAACATTTTGATCTCTATTTGCTCGACGTTATGATGCACGGAATCGATGGGATTACCGTTGCCCGTGATATAAGAAATTTTGACAATACTGCCGGGATTATATATTTGACCTCATCGCCGAATTTTGCTTATGAGAGTTACAGTGTTCACGCGTTTGATTACTTATTAAAGCCCGTTCAAAAAGAAACGTTTTTTATGGCTCTCGACCGATTTTTTCTACAAGCTGAAAAAGCAGTTGAAGGGCTAACGCTGAAATGCGGAAATTCATTGATTCGTATACCGTTCAAACAGCTTGTGTACGTTGAGGTTAACGGCAAACACTTGTATTTTAATATGACCGACGGAACTGAGCATAAGGTTTACGGCTTTTTAAAAGAGTATGCCAATATACTTCTCGAACGCCCCGAATTTATGCAAATCCACCGTTCCTATATCGTAAATATGTACCAAGCAGCGAAGGTATCCGCTGACGGTATCAAAACCTTTACAGGAAAGAATCTTCCGGTTTCAAGATTGCTGTATCCTCAAATTCAAAAGGACTATATGAATTTGATGTTTACTCAAAGAAGAGGGTGAAGTGATGAATTTTATATCTATCATTGAGATTTTTAATTATGGTTTGGTATTAGTTTACGGCTTACTCCTCAGCGCGCACATTGCAGGTGGACCGAACAGCAAAAAAGAAAAACGGTTTATTTTTGCCGCGTGTCTTCTTCTTTTGGTTATTCAAGGTGTATTCTGGAAATTTTTTGACGTTGACATCACAAAAATGCTATATCCGTTGATCGTCCATTTGCCTTTGGTAATCATTCTTGTTTTGTTTCTGAAAAAAACTTTTCGGGTAGCTTTTGTCAGTGTTTTCATAGCTTACTTATGCTGTCAGCTTCCTCGATGGGTAAATCTTTTTGTAACATATTTTTTGCGCTCGGATCTGCTTGGAGCAATCAGCTATACAGTTTCCATCGTTATCTTTTATTTACTGCTCCGTCGATTTTTTGTTCGGATTGCTGCCAATGCAATAACGTATTCTGCACAGAATCTCTATCTGTTTGGTAGTCTTCCGTTGATTTATTATATTTTCGATTACTCAACGGTTATCTTTTCCGACGCATTATACGCGGGAATTCCCGTGCTTATTGAATTCATTCCCACGGTGCTTATCGTATTTTATGTCATGTTCCTTGCATCCTATCATAGACAGACACAAAAGCGAACGCAGGCAGAACTGCAACGATCTATGCTGGAAGTCGAATTAAAGCAATCGGGTTTAGAACTTGAAAACTTACGGCGTATCGATACTCAAACGGCAATATACCAGCATAATATGCGGCATCATTTGACGGCAATTGCAGGCTTTCTCTCGGCAAATAAAGAAGAGGACGCCTTGAAATATATCAAAAATGTACAAGATGATGTGGAATCTATTTCTCCACGACGATTCTGCGACAACGAGCTTGTCAATCTGTTGTGTTCGTCGTTTTCAAGCCAAGCTGCCAGTCAAGACGTTCGATTGAGTGTAGATGCTAAGCTTCCGCGCAAGCTTTCTATTTCAGACACGGAACTTTGTGCCGTATTGTCGAATGGTCTGGAAAATGCACTTCACGCAGTTTGCGAGGCAGACGACAACAATCGATGGATTGAGATATATTGCGCTATTTGTCAAGGCAAGCTGCTGATTGAAATTAAGAATCCATACACAAATGAAATCATTATGCAGGACGGGCTGCCGACATCAAAGCAACCGGGGCACGGCTACGGCTGCCGCAGTATTCGTTCCATTGCCGAAAAAAACGGAGGACTTTGTACTTTTGAGGCGGAAGCAGGAATATTTACCATGCGAACCATTTTTTCTGCAGACGGTACCAATGACAGCCAACAAGGGCGATTCTTCGAGTACATTTGATGCCGTAAAACATACATTTCGAGCCGCATAAATACCAAAAGCAAAGATATGTGTTACAATATAATATATAACTGTATTTGTCGATACAAAAATCTTTGAGGAGGAACATAAAATGAAGAATAAATTGAAAGGATTACTCGCCGGGTTTCTTGCCGTAATTATGGTAGTGGGCATGGTTCCGGCGGTTGCTGGGGCTGAACTGTCTGATGAAGCTGCAAGCAAAAAGGTTCAACTCTATTATTATGCAGCAGTTCATAGTGATTTATATCCAGCAAGAGAACAACCAAACACAACTATCTCTTTCTCTCCCACCGAATATACAGAGGAAAATTTGAAGGACTTTCTTTCAAGAATGAATAGGCCTCAAGAGGAGCTTACACTTGGTGACCTGGTGGGTCAGCCCCTTCTTGAACCGTTTGGCGATTACGTATGCCGCAAACCGAGTGGTATCAATATCTGGGTTGCAGAATACAAGTCTCAAAAGTACAAGCTTACACGCGTTGGTAATGGGCACGCTTCAACCGCGAATTTTACCTACAGCATTCTTAATGCAGTTGCGGATATAAACACATCCTCGGGAGCGCTCTTGAAGGCTGGTGCGATTCTGATCATCGAGCCCACGTACGATGTGACCGTTATGTACAGCTCGGGGGTAAAGTCGCATAAACTCACTGCCAGTGTTACCAGTGTGGCGAACTCCAGACTTCAGTGGTATCGTTATGTTCCCAAGGCATCCGTTGTGACAGAGAATTACTCTTGTATAGGTTCGAATGGTAATGATACCACCCGTATAGATCGTTATGCTGATAATAATATAGGCTGGTTTTTGATTAACAGTCAGAAGGACGGTCTTTATCAGGCTACCTACTCTTACGAAGGTAATGCGCAATATAAATATTTCCCCGTTGTCATTAACGCTATCAACGGTGAGATAATGACTCAGATTGACACGGTTGAAGGAGTTCTGCCAGCCAAGAATACATATTATTGCGAAAGTGCAACGGAAGGTGAGAATTCCATTTTTACGATTACCTCATTGGCCCCTTACTTTCTCGCTGTAGTCAAAAGAAGCAGTAGTCTTAGTGAAGATGCTTTAAAAGCGCCACTCATCGAACTGGAACCTGCCATATGCGGAAATGCACAGACATTTACCAACTTTGTATACGGTATTTACATTATTACACAGGAAAATCTCACAAGTGAAGAAGTAATAAAATCTGAACCGGTAGTGTTTAAATTTAAAAATATTACCAGCTACACAGTTTCCTTTGATAAAAACAGCGGAAGCGGTAATATGGGACCGATTAAGGTTGGTTCAGAGTTCTATCTTCCCGAATGTACTTTTACTCCGCCCGCAGGTAAGTACTTCAAATGTTGGGAAATAAGCGGTGTTGGTGAGAAGCAGGTGGGTGATAGTATTTCCCTCTCCGGCAACATAACTCTTAAAGCCATTTGGACAGAGCCTATTTACTATGTTAAGTTTGAGAAGAATTCATACAGTGCCTCGGGTACAATGGACAATCAGGCTATTCTGTGTGGTGTTTCGACTCCTCTTAATGCCAATACCTATACGGGCGCTCTTGGCTACAAGTTCAACGGTTGGAAGGATCAGTCAGGTAACTCTTATGCTGACCAGCAAGAAGTTCTGGATCTTGCTGATGTCAATCAGACAATAACCCTTAAAGCACAGTGGGAAAATGTTGGATACTGCACCATTACTTATAACAATAATGGTGGCACGGGAAATATGGATAACCAGTATATCAACCGCGGCGACACGGCTACACTCACAGCGAACACCTTTACAAAGGACAATCTTATTTTCAGCGGTTGGAACACGAAGGCTGACGGCAGCGGAACAAACTACGCCAACCAAGCAAGCCTAACCAACCTTAATAATGAAAATGTCACCCTTTATGCTGTTTGGAAGGAAGCTCCCTTCTTCAACGTCGTTTTTGATACCAACGGTGGCGAGGGTACGATGGACCCTCAGAAGTTCACTATCGGTACGGCCGCAACCCTCACCCCCAACGCCTTCACAAAGGATAAGTGCACGTTTATGGGCTGGGACACAAAGGCTGACGGCACAGGTACACGCTATGCAGACGGTGCAAGCATAAAGGATATCGCTGCAGACGGCGATACCGTTACCCTCTACGCTATCTGGTTGCAGCGCTATAACGTCACTTTTGATGCAAATGGCGGTACGGGTACAATGGAAGGCGGAGAGTTTGCAGGTAGCTATACGCTCCCCGCAAACACCTTCACCGCACCCGACGGTATGCGTTTCAAGTGCTGGAGCGTAAACGATGTTGAAAAAAACATTGCGGATATAATCGAATTAAAGAATGACACTGTAATAAAAGCGGTTTGGGAAGAAGTATACACAGTATCCTTTGATGCAAACGGTGGTACAGGTACAATGGCAGACGTACCCAATGTACGTGGCGAGTACACGCTCCCCGCAAATACCTTTACCGCCCCCGCAGGTATGCGTTTCAAGTGCTGGAGCATTGACGATGAAGCAAAGACATCCGGATCGAAGATCAATGTTACGGCAAATACTACCGTAAAAGCGGTCTGGGAAGATATTCCTGCTATTACCTATACGGTATCCTTTAACGCAAACGGCGGTTCGGGAACGATGAGCAGTCAGATCTTCACTGCCGAAACGGCGCAGATTCTGACTGACAATGTCTTTACACGTGAAGGCTACTCGTTTATGGGTTGGGCGGAATCCGTGGACGGCGATGTTATCTATACCAATAAACAGAGTATTATCATAGAAACAGATAAAACCCTTTATGCGGTATGGAGTGTTTATCCCGTATTGAGCGGTAAGATCATCGGCGACGATGCTGATCGTGTTACCGCCGTACTCTATGCTTTGGATGGAACGTCATATCCCGCTGTTGTAATCGGAAATACTTCGCCTTATTCATACACCGTTTCCGCACCGGCGGGTATGTACCAGCTGGTAGTTACCGGTACTGTGGACGGAGAAGAATTTACCGTTACATTAAAAGTGGATCTTACTGAAGATACATATACAGATGATATTGTTCTTCCTGCGGGTCATAAGGAATCCAAGGTTGACAATTCCAATGCGGGAGACTATAAAGCAATTGTCGGTGGTCTTGAGGAAATCGCAAATAATATTTCTGCCGCAAACGGGGAAAAGGTAGTAATTACTCTTACCGTCACCGAAAAGACAGAAAGTAACGTTCCTGACATCGAGGCAGAGGATATCAAGAAAAAAGCAGGCAATAAAGAACTTGACTTCATTGACCTTACTCTGACGAAGAGTGTGAATAACGCACAACCGAGTGATATTGGAAGTGATAACACACAGCTTTTGACGATCGTGATTCCTTTTGATACGGTTAATAAGCAGAATATTTCTGTATATCGTCATCATGGCGAAGCGGAAGAATTGGATGAAGATCCGGCGCCGGGAGCCGAGGGCTTTGTCGTTGGAGATGGCATAATCACGATTTATGCAAAAAAATTCTCTACCTACACTATCGGTTACACAACTCTCACCAGCGACACAGAAGACGATTCGATTCTTGATAGATTCTATGCAGCGTTACTTTGGCTGTACAACCAGAAGTTCGATATCACCGCAACCGCATCCGAGGGAGGAAGAGTGAACCTTTCCTCGAATAGCGTGAAATTCTCCAAGAGCGTAACGGTTACGATTGTTCCGGAGAAAGGTTACGCGCTCGATACAGTTACCGTAAACGGTCAGTCAGTCAAGGTGACTGACAACACGCTTACACTGAAGAATATCCGCTGTGATCAGAAGATCTGTGTAACCTTTGTCAAACTCCCGTGGGAGAATCCGTTCAAAGATATCCCTGCTAATGCAACATATATGGATGCCCTGCAGTTTGTGGTGGAAAACGGCTTGTTCCAAGGGGAATCCGATACAGTATTCGCTCCGGAAAAGGCTATGACGCGGGCTATGTTTGTGACGGTGCTTGGTAGACACGCGAACGTATCGGAAACCTATGTTGGAAAGCAAGGCTTTGATGACGTGACAGACGGTATGTGGTACACTCCCTACGTCTACTGGGCACAAGACAATGGAATCGTCGAGGGGTATGGGGACGGTCTGTTTTGTGTTGACAAGGAAATCACTGTAGAACAGGCAGCAGTCATCCTGTACCGCTATGCGAAATATGCAGGTGTCTCCGTTATCGCCTCCCCGGCTCTGTCTTCGGAAGGAATCTCCGAGTGGGCGGTCGAGGCAATGGCGTGGGCGGTGAAAAACGGTATCTGTACTGAGAAAGAGCCGCAATCTCCCGCCAGCCGTGCGATGGTCGCGCAGATGCTGTATGTTTTTGTGAATATTTATGGATGATAGCGCAATCGATTATTGACTAAAAGCAAACCGCCCTGTTGTCATTTTGCGGACAATGGGGCGGTTTGTACTTATATTTCATTCCAATGAGTGGTATCTATCAATAAAACAATCGGACACAACAGTTTTTTTCGGATGATGTGTCCGATTTTTTGCATTTTTTCTACAATACTATGGTCTCCACTTGCGCCACGGTCAAAACCGAACGCCTTCCGTAAAACGCGGAAGCCTCTTTTGTTTTTTGGGTGAAAAAGCGTAGACTTTTGGAAGTCAATGCATTAAAACACGGGGAGAATCTTTTGGTGAAAGTTCTCCCCGTGTGTGAGTATAAGTATTTGTGTTATCGGTCGAACACTTGGGATAAGCAGTGAATATGAGAATGCTATCCTTATTTCTTGCCGAGCGTATAGACGATGTATCTGTCAGAAATTGCATCTCTGTCCAGCGGTTTTCTTCCGAATAGAACACGGAAGCGGTATGTCAGAGTTTCGCCGTCTGCAATCGTAAGTCCGCCCTTAAAATAGAGATTGTTTGCAGCAAACAGACCATAATTGCGGATATGCCATGCTGTGGGATGACGTTCGTTTTTCTCGTCGTCGAAGACCGTAATGTTCATGGTGCCGATGCCATCGATATCTGCCGCATAGGTACACCACTGTGCACATCTGCTCCAAGCTTCGTTTTCGCCGATTGCTCCCCATGCGTTAGAAAGCTGACCGCTGCCGATGTCTGCACGCATTTCATCGCGTACACGGATGCCGAGAGGTCCGGCTTCCTTGGTTGGACCGAACTTTACTTCGCCAAAATCTGCGCTGAACGTGATTTCGAGGTCAAGCGTACGGCAATCTTCGCTCTGGTTGTAGACCGTGTAACGTGTGGTTTCATGTAAGAGCGGATTATCATTGCCGTCTTTCCAGAGATTCTTCACGGTGAAAGTAGCATATGCCGCACCGGAGTATACATCGGTGATCTCCTCGTTGCGGACATAACCGAAGTTATCGCGTTCGTTCCAACAGTCGATACCGTTAACATCACCGACTGCGACAAAAACGGAACGCTGATGCTTGTGTTCAGGGTTGTTGATGTCGGGACGGGTGAAGTGATTGCCGGCGTTGTCGAGAACGGGACCGAAGAAGGGTTTGGGAATCTCGGTGGAGTAGCGGTAAGATGCGAAGGCATTCCCCTGTACCAATACGTCTGCGCGGTTTTCTTCGGGAACGAGAACGATTTGAGCACCGTTTTCCGCTGCGTTTTCGCAGGCAGTGAGGGTGAGTTCTTCGCCCTTTTCAGCAGTCAGGATGGCAATGACGCCGTTTTTTGCGGGAGAAGCGGGGAAGGTCTTGTCGCCGCAGGTGAGTGCGGTAATCGATGCCGATACCGTTCCTTCTGTGGGTTCGAGATAAACGGGTTCTTCGCAAAGTGTGCGGATAGCACGATAAGTAAATACAGTTTTTTCCATAAAAAATTCCTTTAAATATATAAGAGCGTTCAGAGAATCTTGTTTAAAGTCTTCAAATCCGCATTCCACAGAAACAGCACCGTTATATCCGGCGGCAAGCAGTTCGGCGGCAAAGCGGCGGTTGTAGGAGAGATCTCCGCTGTTTTCGCATCCCGGGTAGGAGCGCTTCGGAGATTCGGCGATGTGGCAGTGACGCAGGATGGGCGCATATGTCTGTACGCAGGAAAGATCGGTTCCTTCTTCTGCCATATGGAAGGCATCGTACAGAAGAAGAATATTCGGATCGTTGATCTCACGTACGGCATCGCCGGCTTCGGGGACAGAGACAAAAACATTCGTTTCGAACTTTCTAAGCGGTTCGATCAAGAGCTTAATGCCGCGCTTTCCGGCTTCTGCGGCAATGGCTTTCATAAAGGCAATGAGCGTTTCGTAACTTTTTTCCGGCTGATCATCAAGGAGCGAACGGGCACCGCCACTGCCAAAAATAGCGTACGGGATGCCGAGTGCGTGCATTACATCGAAGATCTTTACCGCGCGGTCCATATATGCGGTTTTGTCTTGTGCGGGATCGGCGAGCTTCCAGTCAGCGGGGAACATACTGTTGACGGCAGTGAGTCCGAGAGAACTTTTTTCGTTTTCGCGGACGAGATAAGCGACATCATCCTCGGACAGGTCGACGAGCATTCCACCGGCACATTCGGTCAGATCGTAACCGATATCGAGAAGGTAGCGGCATTTTTCGACGATCTGTTCGGCAGGAGACTGAGGAACGGAAGCGACACCTTCCGGCATAAGAGAGCCGCCGGGGATGCAGCATGCCAAGCGAATCATAGGGATCCTCCTTTATTACGGATTGGATTGAATAATAAATTTTTTCTTGTTTTAATATATAAAAAATAACATAATCGTGGCGGTTTGTCAATATGATTTCTGCAATAAAATGCGTGTGGATCAAAAAATGAGTTACAAAATTATTATAAAACAATTCACGGGCATTGATAGTGGACGTGACGATTTGAAAAACGAATACGGAAGCAATGAGCAAAACTATATTGGAGCAGAGTGATCAATTGGAATTTATAATACACCTGTCATTGAAATGATTACGCAGATACAAGCAAAAATGCCCATACAAAGAGATGCGATTGCCCACTTCTTTTTCTTTTCTTTGTGGTATTCCACTGCATTCCACAATTCTTTTACACCAAATGCCAACACTACAAATTGAAGCAATCTAATTACGTTATTCATACAATTACACTTCTCTGGCAAATTCAGATTTAACGAATGTATACATCCTTATTATACCATAATTTTTTCGGTTTTTCAATGAGTGGATAGTAAAAAAGGATGAGGAGTATTTTTTTATAGCTAATTTATCTTGTGTGCTGTTCGCAAGAAATATATTAAACAAAAAAATATCCGACAAGAAAACTTGTCGGATATTATATCGTATGGAATTAGCCAAGCTTTGCGGTGTTAACCTTGATGCCGGGGCCCATCGTAGATGCGAGAGTGCAGCTCTTGATGTACTGGCCTTTTGCAGCAGCAGGGCGAGCCTTGATGATAGCGCCGAGAAGAGCGTTGAAGTTTTCACCGATCTTTTCTGCACCGAAGGAAGCCTTACCGATGGGGCAGTGGATGATGTTTGTCTTGTCAAGACGGTATTCGATCTTACCGGCTTTTGCTTCGTTAACAGCCTTTGCAACGTCCATAGTAACGGTGCCTGCCTTGGGGTTCGGCATGAGACCCTTCGGACCGAGAACACGACCGAGACGACCGATAACACCCATCATATCGGGAGTAGCGATAACAACGTCGAATTCGAACCAGTTTTCTTTCTGGATCTTTTCAACGAGATCAGTATCACCAACGTATTCAGCGCCTGCAGCCTTAGCTTCTTCAGCGCGGTCACCCTTAGCGAATACAAGAACACGAGCGGTCTTACCAGTACCGTGAGGAAGAACGATAGCACCACGAACCTGCTGGTCAGCGTGACGGGAGTCAACGCCGAGGCGGATGTGTACTTCAATGGTTTCGTCAAACTTAGCCTTGGAAGTCTGGCAAACCAGATTCATAGCTTCAGTAGTGTCGTAAAGTTTGGATTTTTCGATCAGCTTTACGCTGTCAGCATATTTTTTACCCATAAACATTATTCCGGCCCTCCTCAGTCTTCAACGACAACACCCATAGAACGGGCAGTGCCTGCGATCATACTCATAGCTGCTTCGATGGAGCCTGCGTTGAGGTCCTTCATCTTTGTTTCTGCAATCTGGCGAACCTGATCCTTCTTGATGGTAGCAACTTTGGTCTTGTTCGGTGTGGGAGAAGCTGTATCAATACCGCACGCCTTCTTAATAAGAACGGGAGCCGGCGGTGTCTTTGTGATAAATGTGAACGAACGGTCAGCGTATACTGTGATTACAACAGGGATGATGAGACCGATGTCATTCTTGGTTCTTTCGTTGAACTCTTTTGTGAAGTTCGGGATTGCTACACCGTATGCACCAAGCGCCGGACCAACAGGCGGAGCGGGAGTTGCCTTACCTGCGGGGAGCTGAAGCTTGATATAGCCAACAATTTTCTTTGCCATAACAATTTACCTCCATATGTGGTTTCTGACGGGAGACACTGAAAAATTTTATCTCCCTCCCACTTGTTGACGCAAAAGGCTTGCGTCATGCCGTGTGCGATTTACCAATCGCGAGATTACTAATCTTGGATTACTTGCTAATCATAGGCGTATGATTAGTCTGATATTTTCTCGACGTATTTTTTGTCGAGGTTGACCGGGATGTCGCGGCCGACAGTAGAGACGACAACGGTGACTTCTCCGGTTGCGTCATTATACTTGGACAGGGTACCGCTGTAACCGCGGAATACGCCGTCGATAATATTGACGCGATCTCCAACGCTGAAGGAAGGAGCGGTAGTAACGGGCACTTCATCTTTAATAATAGCAGCGGCTTCTTCTTCGGTAAGCGGAACGGGCTTGGATCCCGGTCCAACGAATCCGGTAACACCGCGGATATTGCGGACAACGTGCCAGCTTTCATCGGTCATGATCATTTTGATGAGAACGTACGCCGGAAAGACTTTGCTTTCGACTTCACGTTCTTTGCCTCCGTCGGATTCGACAATGACTTCCGTCGGAATGCGGATATCTGTGATAAGATGGTTAAGACCTCTGTTCTCAACAATCTTTTCAAGATTTGCTTTTACTTTGTTTTCGTAACCCGAATAGGTATGAGCAACATACCAACGCAGGCCCTCGTTCATTTCATTAATATCGCTCATGCAAGTTCTCCTCCATCATATCATCGAGTGTTCCGGGAAAACGGAAGAGTGTCAGATAAGACGGCTGAGACCGACGATTGCGTTAGAGAAGCAATAGTCAAGCAAACCGAGAACGATGCTGATGACAACAACAGATACGATAACGATAACGCTGTTGGACTGAACGGATTTCAGGCTTGCCCAGGAAATCTTCTTACATTCGGATCTTAAGGATTTAAACCACAGACCGATTCTGTTGAAAAAGGACGGTTTGTCCTGCTTGGATTTTTCTTCCTTTGCGGGCTTTGCGTCTTTTACGAGTTCGGTCTTCTTTTCGTTTTCAGCCATAATTAACTCCTTATCCGATTATTTTGTTTCTCTGTGGGTAGTGTGCTTGCGGCAGAAACGGCAGTATTTATTGAGTTCAAGTCTGTCGGGGTCGTTTTTCTTGTTTTTCTTTGTGTCATAATTACGCTGTTTGCATTCGCTGCAAGCAAGAGTGATTTTAACTCTCATGGATCGGCACCTCCTTGATGATTTTGGTTGACTGAGCAACCGAGCTTGTACCTCCCTCTGCGTGGGCGGCAAACGTCATGACCGAAACGTTTGCACAAAAAAAGAACCCTCTGCGTGAGGTAACATTATTATACCATTTTGCAAGTTTTTTGTCAATGGGTCGGGTGAAAAAACTACAAGTATATTTTATATATTATGAAATCTGTGCTATTGGGTGAGTAAGAGGGGGCGAAATTTATATAAAATACAAAAAGAAAATTTCACAATCTTATTTACAACGGAGTAAAAGTGTGGTATAATACAATGTGGACTGCCCATTTCTCGGTTTTCGGATAAAAGGTCCCATAGGGACGCTTCACCCGCCGAATGCTAAGTTGTGGGGGTTATAAAAAATTTAAAAGGTGAAAGGAAACACACTTATGCTTACCAAGGAAAAGAAGCAGGAAATCATCGACACTTACAAGGTTCACGAAGGTGACACAGGTTCTCCCGAGGTT
>JAZRNC010000015.1:0-6971 GCA_045647965.1 Eubacteriales bacterium
GTTTTAAAAAAACAAAAACCCATAGGAAAATCTGTACATTCTCCTATGGGTCTTGTTGACTCTTATTTTTTCTTCGGTTTCCGGATGCGGTTGAGCTGTTTATTCATCTTGAGAAGCTCTTCTTTCGTGAACGAAATATTCATCATTCCCATCATACTTGTAAGTCTGAGAACAGTGAAGCCACCCATCATCTGCATAAGTCCGCCATCCGCTTTCAGATCAACATCGAATCCGCCGGACTTCTTTTCGCCCTTCTTTCCGACATCCATTTTCTTCTTGATCTTCAGTCCTACGCTGACAAACCACAGTTTTCCGCGGAAGGATTCCATAATGTCCGCAATCTTATCGTTGAGCGAGAAACGTCCTTCAGGCGCGTCAATATCGAACCAGTTCAGAACAGCACCCTTTTCGACGAGAACATAATCCATATTCATCTCATCGACTTTTCTAATCTTACCTTCGTCAGTAAACTCTCCTGCTTTCGCAACAATGGTGCTTTCTCCCACGTTCTTAACGTCGAAATAGAAGAAATGATCCTCTGCTGTTTTTTTGCCAATGCTTTCACCGTTGACAAAGAGTTCTACTTCCGGCAAATTGGAGTATACCGTAACCTTCGTCACGTCTTCTACACGGTCAACGTATCTCTTGCCGCAGAGATGCACGAACGGATCGTCACTGAGCCACGCTTTGTATGCGTAGAAAGCATCTTTTTTATACTTTCTGTCCATCGTGATAAGGCCCTTGTGGTTCTGTCCGTTTTCGCCGCCCTCAGCACGTGCATCCGCGCCGAAGTCGAACATATTCCACACGTGTGTCGCCCAAATATATTTTCTTGTGAACAACTGCTTAATAAGCTCTTCGTGATAGTACGCCTGATATTCCTCGGTGTAGTCACCCTGCTTCGGGTCGCTTGTGTGCCAGTTCAGCGCTTCACAACCGTATTCAGAGCAACCGATCGGAATGGTCGGATGCATTTCGTGGAACTTATCAAACCACGGTCCGTTCATTGACGTTTCGCCGCCGTACCAACCGAAGTAATGGTTATAAGAAACGACATCGGGAATCTGAAGATACGGATCATCCATCTTGCACATAGATACCGCAGCAATTGTGGTCAGACGAGTTTTATCCATATCGTGAACGAGATCGTTAAGAATGCGGTGGTTTTCCAGAAGATCCTCACTCGATCCGCCGATGGAAATTTCGTTAGAAAGTCCCCATACAACGATGGACGGATGGTTATAGTTCTGGGAAATCAGTTCTTTCATCTGCGAAATGGTATTCGCACGGCCGTCCGGCATATGCTTGGAGATATACGGAATCTCTGCCCAGATCACAAGTCCCTTTTCATCGCAAAGATCGTAGAAATACTGATCGTGCTGATAATGCGCCAGACGAATGGTAGTCGCACCCACTTCGAGAATGAGATCGATATCTTCTGCGTGATGTTCGGGAAGAAGTGCGTTACCAACACCCCATCTGTCCTGATGACGGGATACACCGCGAAGCGGATACTCTTTGCCATTCAGGATAAAACCGTTGTTCGGATCGATCTTGAACGTTCTGCATCCAAAACGGTTGCACACGTTATCGAGTACTTCCCCGTTTTCTACGATTTCCACTTCACAGCAGTAGAGGTAAGGATCCTTGCGGCCATTCCAAAGATGTACGTTCTTTATTTCGAATGTAACCGCAGATTCCGTCGTCTCGATCTTGTTAAGCTCGTTTTCGTCTTTATCGTAAATCGTATATACGAGAGTCTGGCCTTTTTTCAGATTCTTCACATAAGCTTCGACTTCCACGGATGCATCACTGCCGTTCACGGTGGGAGTGATCTTAATACCGGGCGCCCCGTAATACTCAAGATCAAAATGCGCGTCGTTTACACATACAATGTTTACGTTTCGATAGATACCGCCATAGAACGTAAAGTCCGCTACCTGAGGATATACGGTTTCACTGGGGGAGTTATCCACGATAACAGAGATTTCGCATTCATCCGAAAGTTCTTCGGTAATATTCACTCTCCATGTGGAATAACCGCCGTCGTGATGGGCGAGCTTCTTTCCGTTTGCGTAAAGATCTGCCGAAGAGTTTGTACCGCGAAATTCAATGTAGTATAAATCCGCCGTGGGAAGATCCGCCTTTTTTACCGTTTTCGTATAAAGACATGAACCGCGGAAATAATCGTTACCGCCATCCTGACCGTCAATTGCATTCCACGAATGCGGAATCGTCACTACTTCTCCCTCGCGGGATGCAATATCGGTGGTGTTTTTTACAAACAGCCAATTTTCATTGATATTTACTATATTTCTCACAGATGTTCTCCTTAATCAATATTTATCGAAAAATGTCTATTTTATTTTTAAAATCCAAGCAAGGTGTCCGAGGATTTATCAGACACCTTACTGTTATCATCAAACAAGATTATCGCTGTCTTCAGCCGTCGTATACGTGAGGACGTCATCTGCCTCCACATCACGGCCAAGTTCTTTGTTCATCTTAGAAAGAGTCTTCTTGTCAAGGTTATAGATCAAACCAAGACCGACAAACTGCATAACAGCGGATGCAAGGAAGAGAATCGCAACCAGACCGCGAAGCTCTACGGCGAATTCCCACGGGAGGAGAGTTACGTCGATATATTCTGCACCTGTTACGGGGTCAATAGCATTATTCACATAACCCATACCCTGCATAATCACAAGCGCTACTGCCGGGCCAATACCCTGTGCGAGCTTACGGAAGAAGGAGTGGAGTGAATATACAACGCCTTCTTCGCGCTTACCGGTTTTCCATTCGTTATAGTCGATCGCGTCACCCATCATAGCCCAGGATACCGTGGAATAGATGCCGAGACCAAGGCTGTATACGAGCTGACAAAGGATGTAGATAACAAGGTCAAGTCCTGTATTGTCGGGCATAATGATAAAGAGCCCAAGGCCACCGATGATGGAACAAATAGCCCCAACGACGCTGAGTTCCTTCTTACCGTATTTGGTAACCATTTTACGAGCAAGAGGCGTAAAGAGAATGATCGGGATCATCGCAAACAGCTGAACGACACCGGAGATCTCCGTGTTTTTGAAGTAGATCTGGAACGTAACGGAAACTGCCGTAGCCGCGCCCTGCATACCGATGAACATACCCATTGCTGCGAGAGTTGCGCCAACTGCGGGACGGTTCTTAACAAAGTTTCCGAGTGCTTTGAATACATTGAACTTCGGCTGATCTTCGTTGACCTTTGTTTCTACATCAACGCGGATCTCTGTATTTCTGATCATAAACTGGAAACAGATAAATCCGAGCACACCCATAATAAGAGCAGCGACAAATACCATATTTCCGTTGAGAGATTCATCTTCATTATAAATAATGAACGGAAGGATTACCATCGGAAGCATATTACCAACCATAGAACCAACGGAACGCCATGCGGAAAGAGAGGCTCTATCGGCGGGTTTATTGGAAATAATCGAGAGGAGAGAACCGTAGGGGACATTGGCAATTGTATAGAAAGCATCCCATACGACGTATCCGGCGATAAAGATAATGAATTTAGCCCATGTCGGCGCACCGGGGAAAGGTAAGAAACAGCACGCACCGCCCACAATCAGACCAATGGAACCAATAAAAATGTACTGAAGGAATTTATTTCTCTTATATTGGCGGTTGTCAGCATCAATAACAGAACCGATGAGCGGGTCATTGATCGCATCCCAAACCTGAACGATAATGAGAAGCAGTGAATACCATGCGCTCATACCCATTACCTGTGTCCAGAACAGAGCCATTGTGCCCTTGAGAGCAAAGCTCATGTTACATCCAAGGTCACCTGCTGCGTATGCCACGCTGTCGCGTATGCCAAACGGACGTTTGCCGCCGGCATCAAGTGTTACTTCTTTTTTCATTGTCATTTCCTCTTTCTCAAATTTATAATATAAAATTGATAGCATATATATTATAACTCACCAAAAAAACATACTGTGAGTATTATTTTACTGTATTTTTGTATTTTTTTAATTTATCATTAAGAAAATTGTTGTTATTGTAAAAAAAATGTGGTATAATAGTATATATGATTGGTAAGAATACAGTTATTTCATATTACAATTGTAACGAATTTGGAAGGATACGTATATGTCACACGGCTGGGAACTGGATTTTTTGTGCGATACACTCCAAAAATGTCATATTCAAACGAGGGTGATCTCCCATGTCACCCCGGCAAGCAAACTCATGGATTCGAGGGTGACGGATGTTTTCGGTATCGAGTTTGCAGAAAAACTAACAGTATACGATTATCTCGGCAGGATCGAAACGATGACGCAATACCGATTTACGGATCCTCTAAAACTTTGCTATATCTATTTTCTTCTTCCCAACGACACGAAAAGTATTCTGTTTATCGGACCGTATCTTTCTTCGCGTTTATCCACAAACGATATTCTCGAGCTCGGTGAAAAAGTCGGTGTGTCCCCCAATGCCCAAAAAAATCTGGAGGAATTCTACCTCTCCCTCCCCTTGCTTCCCGAAAACGACCATATTTTTACAATGATCGATACCTTTTGTGAAAATATATGGCAAAGCCCCTCGTTTGCGATTGTCGAGGCAAATACTACTCTTTCCTTCCCCGTCACCCCAATCGGCAATACTTCCCACGCGGAAAATGCGAGGGAGATTCTCTCAAATGCAAAAATGATCGAAGCACGGTATGCCTTTGAAAACAGTCTTCTGCAAGCGGTTGAACTCGGTCAACTGCACAAAGAAAATCTATTATCTGTTCTTGGTGACCAGCTATTCGAGCAACGTCTGTCAGACCCGATTCGCAACGCAAAAAATTACAGCATTATTATGAATACCCTGCTTCGCAAGGCGGCGGAACAAGGAGGCGTACATCCGATCTACATTGACAGTTTATCCTCAAGTTTTGCCACCAAAATTGAGCAGATCCGCTCTCCCAAAGAAAACAGCACGCTGATGAAGGAAATGTTTTCTTCATATTGCCGACTCGTTCATCAGCACTCCACAAAAAAATACTCCCAAGCTGTACAAAAAGCACTGATGATCATTGACACAGATCTGTCTCTGGATCTTACACTCAACACATTGGCCGAACACCTCGAACTCAGCCCCGGTTATCTTGCCACCGTGTTCAAAAAAGAGGTCGGTAAAACGGTGAGTGAATACGTGCGAGACAAACGCATCGCGTACGCAAAATATCTGCTGGAAACTTCCCAGCTCCAGATTCAAACGGTCGCTTTGCACTGCGGCGTTATGGACGTACAATATTTTTCAAAAATTTTCAAAAAACAGGTGGGAAAAACTCCACTTGAATATCGCAAATCTCTCTCTGGAAATAAATAAAGATAAAAACGGCAGATGCCGCGAATTCATGATTCGTGACGCTGCCGTTTTTCTTTCTTTATTATTATCGAATTCTTCACCGTAAGATCGTTTTGATGATAAAACACTGTAGTCCTTTTGGCAAGGCATTTAGTAACAGCAGAAGCGGGTTACGGTTGATTGAGTAAGCAAAGGCGGGATGACGTTTTTCAAGAATCCGTGCAGTTTTTTCCGCGATTTTTTTCGGTGGAATACATCTTGCTTCCACACGCTCCACGATGTCGCGGAATTTTTTGGCATTGAAGGCGTAGAGCTTTGTTTTCAGACAAAACCTATCCAGTGATTCGCATGAAGCTCCAAGCATTCCCGTATCGACTGCTCCGGCACGAAGGACGGAAACTGTGATCCCGAGAAGCTGTAGTTCCATCCGCAGAGAATACGCGTATTTATCAAGCGCACCTTTCGTTACCGCGTAAATTCCCGTAAACGGAAGCGGAGATAGTGGTGCCAGTTCGCTCGTCGTAATCACAATCCGCCCGCCCTGTTGCATCAGCGGTAAAAACGTCTTGTTGACAAGGAACACCCCCTGCACGTTGATATCAAAGATTCTGCGAAACGCCGCGTCATCCATTTCCACGAGAGAATCAAGCATATAGATCCCGGCAAAAAGAACGATCGCATATAATTCATCGGTATAAGAACAAACCGACACAAAAGCTTTACTCACACTCTCTGCGGATGTGACGTCTGCCGTAATAGGAATGATATTCTCACCCTCCTGCGGCTTTTTCACATCCAGCGCAAACACCCGATAACCTTGTTTTGCGAATAGCTCCGCGGTCGCTCGCCCCATGCCGCCACCCGCACCCGTAATAAGAACTGACTTCATTTTAGCTTTTTCCCGTCCGAGAATCCTTTACCGACCTTCTCGCCAAGCCTGCGGTAATCAAGCGCAACGGGGTCAATCGTAATAGGATCGAGTTTCTCGACGTCAATTTTGCCGTCACCGTCGAGAATACTCTCCTCTGCGCTGACATTTACGATTTCACCAATGCAGATGCCATCTTCCGTGAATTTTATCACCTTACATTCGAGCGTCATCGGCAATTCTTCAATGATCGGTGCGTTAACAAATTCACTTTTTTGAGTGTGGAATCCTGCGCGTTCCAATTTATCGGGCGTGGAATTCCCCGAAACGATACCTACGTAATCGCTGGGAATCACCATCTTTGCCGTTGCGAAGCTGACCGTACACGCCCCGGTTTTTCGGATATTTTTCGTGGTTTTGTGGTCCGCTGCGAGACTCACCATTACCATATTTTCCTCATAAATACCACCCCATCCCGCATTCATTGCGTTCGGCACTCCATTCTCGTCATATGCGCCAACGATCAGGACGGGCATCGGATAAAGCCATGTTTTCGCTCCAAAATTTTTACGCATAGATTCCTCCTGTCAATAATCTTTTTTCAATTCGTTTATTTATCTGGTTAATCTCTTGTTATTCATTTTCTGTAACCGTTTTTGGCAAGCACCTCAGAATCAAGGAAGAGTTCATTCAATGTGTCCACTAACTGAGGCGTTTTGTCCCATTCAAGCGGAGCGTTGTACAGATAGTGTCGTGC
>JAZRNC010000016.1:0-4841 GCA_045647965.1 Eubacteriales bacterium
GCTCAGGCAGACAAACGGTACTTAATGACCGCGGAGGAATACAAACAGTATCGTCTGCTCCCCGAAAAGCTGACCATTTACCGAGGTGTTACCTCCCACAATTCCCGAAACGTTAAAGCACTGTCATGGACGCTGGATCGGGATAAGGCAGAATGGTTTGCCCATCGGTTTGGTGAGGAAGGTACAGTCTATGAAGCCGAAATCGCAAAAGGTCATGTCCTTGCATTCTTCGCAAGCCGTAACGAAGCGGAGGTTGTGGTAAATCCCACCCATCTGCAAAATATCTCCCAATCAGAAAACATGGAGAATGGCTTCACCATTCAGATGTAAACAAAATCACAGGAGGATAATCATATGACAATTTATCAAAAAGAACTGCTCCGAATGCTCCCTACCCTCGAATGCGAAGGCAAATACAATCCGGACACCGAAATGCTCGATATCACTTACCACAAGATTCCGATGTGCAGTCAGAATAATAGCGGGTTCATTTATGAGGATGCACGTGGTCGAACAACCGGAAACCTTGCAGAGATTCAGGATGCCATCAGTATCGGTGCTGAAAAGATCAGAGAATATGTTGGTCTCTACGAGTCTTCTCCGCAGATGACTATCCCGGATGTAAAGGAATACAGAAAGCTGTCAGAATTCGGAGATACGGTTCTTGCCGCTATGTACAGCGAACAGCACGGTTTCATGTTTACCTCATGGAAGCAAAACAACGCCAAAACCTATGTGGCGCACGGAGATTATTCTCCGAACTATGAGTACGCCAAAGAATCCTTTGCCATCCGCGCCGGACTCATAAACAAAGACCAGCTTTTCTCGGAGGACGAAGCAGCCGATCTATATAAGTGTGTCGGCTACACAAGAGATAACTGTGACAGCCTCTCGTACTTGCAGGAGGAACGGCTGAGAAACCTCGCAGACAAGCTTCAGAGTGGGTATCCGAATCTGGAATACGAACCCGACTCATTCTATGACCAAAGCGACTCGCCGCAAATGAATATGTAAATCAAATGCCATTCGGAAACATCCGGTGGCATTTTTTGATTTAGGAAAGGACTCTATCAATATGACAGAAGCAGAAAAAGAAAAGTACAAAGCATACGACCGCATGATGCGTGCCGTACCCAATATGAAACCGCGCTATAGCGGAATCAAGATTCCCCCTACTCCCGAAAACGAGCTGTCGATCCGAATACGTGACGGCACTGCAGCTCGTGATGAGGTGTTTTCCGAAACCTTCAAAAGTATTCGGAGAAAAGATTTCAAAAAAAGACTTGCTAAATATTTATCTGAAAGTGAGGACACCGATATGAGCTATCGAAATAACTGCCACCGCAGAGTATTCCATTCAGCTATCCAAAAGAAGGACACCGAGAATTATGCTCTGCTCTCAGCGCTATACCTGCTCACAGCCAATTATGACCTCTGGCAATCCACAAGAGATTATGTGGTGGACAACATTATCTGCTTTGAGCAGATTTCCCTCCAGAACTGCACCGAGGATCAGTACGCCCTTTACTGTGCCGCAAAGGATCTGTATCTTGGCACAAAGCACATGAACATTGCGGATCTTTCCGATGCAAAACAGATTTCTCCCAAGACCTTTGCAGTTATCTGCAATGCCATGACCGTTCGCAGATTCGGAATCGGAGCACTCAAATCTATGGAAAACGAGGTATTGCAGAAATGAATATGATTACGGTAACATTGCAATATGGCGATAACTATGTGGACGTGGAATTCCCATGCAGTGATAATTACCTGCAGTCAAGACTGAACGAACTTCATTATGAAGGCAACTTCCTGCAACACGCCTTTGTGCATGAAGTGATTGAACCAAAGGAGCTCTCTGTTCTTGAAAAAACCTTCGTTAGTCCCGATGAGCTGAATTACCTTGCCAAGCGGATGGACAGCTTTTGGGGAGATGAAGAAATTCAATTCTATGAAGCAGCAAAGCACCGAGGATGTGCTACACCCAAAGACCTCATCAATATGACGTTCAACCTGCAGAAATATACGCGGATTCGGGATATCAGCAACCTCGGCAAGGTTGGTCAGGATTATCTGCTCAATACCCAAGGCTCAATTCCTGCCCATGATGATGACAACCCCAAATATGCTGCTATCGCCAGAGAGCTTCTCTCCTCCGGTAAAGGTATCGTTACCGATAGCGGACTGCTCTTTGACAATCCCGAACTCGAATTCGATGAAGTATATGACGGTCACGTTTTCCCTCCGTACTATTATGACAATTCCATGCTTTCCACAATTCGTGCCGATTTTGGTGGCAGAAGCGAATATCTGTATTTGCCATGTGAATCCATCAGCATTCAAAAGGCATTGATGCGCTTGGGTGCTTCCGAAATCAAGGATGTGGATTTTTCCGTTGAAGACTGTATGTTTGAGAGTCAGGAGTGGAATGACCGAATTGAAGATATGCTGGCAAATGACGGAATAAGAAAGCTGAATGCATTTCTCGATATCGTCAGTGCAGAAGGCTTTGACTATGACAAGATGGATGCGGTCATTGAGTATGCAGGCGTATCGGACGGCACATCGCTCATCAGTCTCGCAAAGAACATGGACAAATTCACCTATGTGAGTGAAGCCGAAAGTTATTATGACGTTGGCGCATATCTCTGCAAAATCAACGATGACTTCTTTTTGCCTCCGCATTTGAATGCATACTTCGATTATGCGAAATACGGACAGCAAATGAGTGACAAGCAAAGCGGTGAGTTCACCTCGCAGGGCTTTGTCAGTCTTGTCGGAAATGTGACTCTGCCCGATATCCTTCCCGACAAAGAACCTACAATGAAGCTTGGAGGAATGTGAATATGATCAAAGCAACTGTTTTAAGCGGCAGTAAAACGGCAGCGACAGAATTGCCATGCGATAAATACGACCTCTATGAAGTGCTTCAATCTATCGGTATCCGTGAGTCTGCCAAGCGGATTCTGCTTACCGATAACGAAGGAGATGACATCCGTGTCAGGTTATCCTCAGACAGCGACTTCGGTAACCACTTGATTCGGTTATTCAACGGACGAAGTACCCTTGGGGATATCAACTCTATGTGTCTGCGCATACAAAACACCCGCGAGGAAATCCGTGATGAACTTGAACAGAATCTGCTAAATGACCAATACAGCGAACACTATGAGCTGACGGCAGATATCCGAGAACTGACCGAGTCCTGCGGTGTGGTAAAGGTATCGTTTGTATGCCCCCTTGTCGGGAGCATCGAGGACAGCGACTACAATGAACCGCAGACGATCAGCAATCAGCACTTAAAGTGCTTCGAATACGAGATCGGAGAGCTGCTTGAGAGCGAACAGTCAGAACCGGAAGATGAGATGGCACAGTATTTCAATGCGGATGACCGTATCAAAGAAAAGCTTGTTTCTGTCGTCTGGACCGTGGATGAGTACAACGATACACTGTACGGCAAAATTGACTGCAGCTTCACAGAACCTCTTACCGAAACGGAAACAGAGGTTTTCAAAAGCTGGCTTGTTGGTCAGTGTGCGGACGGCGTAGGAGAACACCTTGAACAACAGCCGATTGAAACCGAAGACGGCGATCTGTTTGTATCCTTCTGGAACAGTAGCGACAGCTACTTTTTATGTGCGGAAGACGAGCTTGATGACTATATCAGGAACGAAAACGGCTTCACGATGGGAGGGATGTAAATATGGCGTTGTTGTTTTCAAAGGTAAGCCTGTTCAACGGCGAAAGTGAAGCAGAATTTCTGACTATGGGAATTCCGCGCGATTACGAAGATCTTGAAGGATATACCGCATTCGCAGAATATGTCGGAGAACTCTCCGATGAGTGCGATATCGAAGTAAACGTGGAATCTTACCTTTACGGCGATGACGAAACAGTCAAAGCATCCATCGAAGAAGTTGCCTATCTCACAATGCGTATGGGAATGAAGGCTGACTTCCTCGAAAGGAGCTGCAAAAAGACGGAGGAATCCTCTTTTCTGCTTCGCTATTCGCCCGAAGAATTATTCGGAATGGAGATGAAATCATGAACTATTTTGCATCACAGTTAAAATGGATGCTTGGCGATCAACCGGAGTTTAGGGATGCCAAGTATGTCGGACGAACCTGCTTTGTGCCTTTGTCAAACGGTACGAATATTAAAGCGGAGTTTGTCACAAGAGGAACGCATCAAAAGTATGAAGCCATCAAACTGACGGCTATCAACAAAGAGGACGGTCAGATCGACAGCACCGTACTGGATTTCAAAGACTTTTTCAGAAGCCGTCCCGGATCAACCGCAGGCACCTATACTCCTCATATCTGGACCTACAACGAGAAATCAGAGTGGTATGGCACTTCTCCGAGCTACTCTGAAAAGGAAGCTATCGGAGAAGCTGCAAGTGAGTATGTACGGCTCTTTACTACGGAGCAGGAGGAATCAAACAGCATGAATATGACATTGTGAGGTGATGCCTATGGATGAGTATTAGTTCTGTTCACGGAAGGGATTGTGCTTCAGAAAAACACTATGACAATCAAGTAGGAGGTAAAAATGAAGTTTGTAATCGTTTTTCCCGAACCCGTCTCCGAAATTTTACTTCGTATCGCCGCAGAGCAAGAATGCTCGGTTGAGGAACTCATTGACGAGGCGATAAAAGAATACCTCGAAAGGATGAACAAAAATGGGAACTGAAGAAAAGAAAGGTATAACCGTAAAGGTTGATGCAGACCTTCATGCAGAGGTGCGTAGGTATCTCGAACAGAACGGTATGACAATGGGCGAGTTTGTGGCAATTGCTCTGCACAATGAACTGCATCCAAAAATCAATCAAAAGGAGGAAA
>JAZRNC010000017.1:0-11243 GCA_045647965.1 Eubacteriales bacterium
GCTGCTTTTGCCACGCGTATATGCTGAACGATCTCCACGCGTCCGGGACAGTTATAGGAGCAGGAGCCGCATTCCACGCAGTTCATTGCCCCGTACTTATCCGCACGGACAAAGTCACCGATCTGCGAGAACTGAGCAATATACATCGGCATCAGATGCATCGGACAGTTGGTGATACATTTTCCGCAGTGAATGCAAGTCGGGTTGGGTGCGGTTTTAGGACTAAACCGCTCAGAGAAGATCAGAATCGCACTCGTTGCTTTCGTAACGGGCATATCCGGATCCCACTGGGCAATTCCCATCATCGGACCACCGCTGATGATCTTATGCGGTGTTTTTACAAGTCCTCCGCAGTATTCGATCAGATCGGAAACGCTCGTACCGAGAGGAACCATTAAATTTTTCGGACTATTGATGCAGTCTCCGTCCACTGTAACGATACGATGCGTGAGGGGAGTATCATTCAGGAATGCTCTGAAAACCGCCGCGCAGGTTTCCGCATTAAAGATCACGCATCCAACGTCTGCCGGAAGCTTACCCGTCGGGATCTGCGTACCCGTAAGCGCGTAAATAAGCTGTCTCTCATCTCCCTGCGGGTATTTTGTTTTAACAACCTTCACGGAAATCATTTTACTGTCGGCGATGAGATCACGGATCTTTTCGATGGCATCGCTTTTGTTATCTTCAATCGCGATATACGCCGTATGTATCTGCAATGCCTTCAGAATGATTTTTACACCGTTTATGACAAGTGCGGGATGTTCAAGAAGGAGACGATGGTTCGCCGTGATGAACGGTTCGCACTCAGCACAGTTTACGATCAATTTGTCAACTTTTCCAACGGATGACTTTATCTTAGCGTACGTCGGGAACGAGGCACCGCCCATACCGGAAACCCCACATTCACGAAGGAGCGCGATAATCTCGTCCGCGGACGTTTCCTGCAGCGATCGAGGATTTTCAAGAGTGGGATCAATGTGTCGGTCTTCCCCATCGCTTTCGATGACGATGTGCTCGACACTTGCACCGCTCGGGATTGTTTTTTTCACGATATCGGTAACGACACCGGACACACTGGCGTGTACGGGACAACCGAGTTTATCACCGGGAACATCTCCTATTTTTTGTCCAATTGCGACGTTATCCCCTTTTTTTACAAGCGGAACGGCAGGAACACCGATATGCTGCAGCAAAGGAATGGACACGACTTTGGGACTTGGAAAATCTTCTATTGGGCAACGGCTTGTATGCTTATATTCGTCAACGTGAATACCGCCCTTGAATGTATATGCCAAAAGATCACCTCCACCGAGTATTCAAAATCAAATATAGTATGAGTTATTATTCAGTATAACAGATTTTTACTATTAAAACAAGTATTTTTGTTATAATTGTATCAAGAAAAAAGATGTAAATACGACGAAACTGAGAAAAATTTAAGAAAATCAATATTTTTCGGATCAACGGAAAAGTTTTTTCGGTTCAAATATTTCAGTAATTCGTCGTCAAAGTTAAAACTGACAAATGACGAATACAGTGCCTGCGAGTGATATCCGAGCTTTTTATCAGCGGAATTTTTCGCATATTTTCCTTCTCCGAGCAGTGGATGACCGATATGCGCCATATGTGCTCGAATCTGGTGCGTTCGTCCGGTAATGAGATCAATCTTCAAGAGAGTCAAATTGTGTTCTTTATTATAGGAAAGCGCGGTGTATTTCGTAATAATTTCCCGCGAACCTTCTGTTTTTTTGTCACTGATCGTCACCATATTCGTTTTGTAATTCTTTTTATGATATGCTGTCAGTGTTTTTGTGCCGTCAAGCTTTCCGTGCACCGCACAGAGATAGGATTTATTCACTTTATTTTCTCGGATCGCTTCGTTTATCAGGCGCAAGGCATTTGCATTTTTCGCAAGAATAACGATACCGCCCGTATTTCTGTCGATACGGTTACACAGTGCGGGTGCAAAGGAGTTTTCATCACTCGGTGAATATTCACCGTTTTTGATAAGATGCGCTGTGAGAGCAAAAATCAACGTTTCCCTCTCTGCGGCGTTTGCCGTGTTTTTATCCCCCTCATCCCCAAGATGAACGAGTACCCCCGGCTTTTTGTCACATAGCAGAATATTTTCATCTTCATATACGATATCGGGCTTGATCTTCGTATTCAAATATTCGCTCTCAGCGGGAGTATCGTCGAAAAACTCATCGGGAATATACATTTCGATCGTATCGCCGAGTTCAACGAAATCATTCTCGTGTACCCGTTTTCCGTTACGCTTGATCCTCTTCGTACGAATAAACTTATAAAGAAGGGATTTCGGAAGTCCCTTTGTTACTTTCGAAGCAAACTTATCGATTCGCTGACCGGCATCGTTTGCGTTAACCGTAAATTCTCTCATCGTTTTCTCCAAAAATTTAGGCAGGGAGTTTCCCTGCCTGATTTCTCTTTTGTAGCACAGAACAGACGGCGTTTTGGATGATTATTTCGTTCCGAACAATCTGTCTCCGGCATCCCCGAGACCGGGTATAATGTATGCGTGATCGTTAAGACATTCGTCAAGTGCTGCAGCAAAAATTTCAATATCGGGATGATCTGCCTGGAGTCGTTCCACGCCCTCAGGAGCAGCAACGAGACACAGAAGCTTGATCTGCTTGCATCCACGCTTTTTGAGCATATCAACTGCACCGGATGCAGAACCGCCGGTCGCAAGCATTGGGTCACACAAAATTACGTATCTTTCTTCAATATCTGCCGGAAGCTTGCAGTAGTACTCTACCGGATCGTGCGTTTCGGGATCACGGTAAAGACCGATGTGTCCGACTTTCGCAACCGGAACAAGGCTGAGGATACCGTCAACCATACCGAGACCTGCACGAAGGATCGGAACGATAGCGAGCTTCTTTCCTTCGATTGCCTGTGCCGTCATAGTGGAAACGGGCGTTTCAATTTCGATATTCATTAACGGAAGATCTCTTGTCAGTTCATATCCCATAAGAAGGGTGATCTCGGATAAAAGAGCTCTGAAATCTCTGGATCCGGTCTCTTTTTTGCGCATAATGCTGAGTTTATGCTTGATTAAAGGATGATCTACAACGTGAAATTTTTCGGTAATCATAGTATTCTTTCCTTTCGCCGTTCGATATTTGTCTTCAAATGTCATTATACCGCATTCGATGTTTTTTTTCAAGTATTCTTCGGATTTTTTTCGAAATATTCTTTACTTTCCACCACCATAATGGTAAAATTAGTTTATCAGACATATAACACGGAGAGAAAGATGGAATCTCATAATTATACCTTATCCGTTCTCACGCTGGGGTGCAGAGTCAACCAGTATGAATCGGATTCGATCACGAGTAAACTCAAAGCAAACGGTGTAACAATCGTTCCGTTTGGCGAAAAATGCGATGCGTCTCTCATAAACACCTGCACGGTTACTGCGGAAAGTGATAGAAAATCCCGTCAGATGATCCGCCGCGCCGCGCAATATACGGATAAAGTCATCGTGGCCGGTTGCTTCTCGCAAATATCTCCCGAAGATGCGGCAAACATCGACGGGGTTGTTTATGTTTGCGGAAACAGCAATAAATCAAATCTTGCCGATGTCATCCTGCAAATTTTGGACGGTTACATTCCGGAAATAAATAATAACGTCGTACCTTTTAACGATTCTAACCGCTGCGATATGATCCTCTCGGAACCAATGCGTACCAGATCGTACATAAAAATCGAAGATGGTTGCGCGAACAAATGCTCCTACTGCATCATTTCGTCCGCACGAGGACCGGTTTGTTCCAAGCCAATGGATGATGTCATCGGAGAAATCAAACAGATTGCAGCGAAGGGTTGCCGCGAGATCATTCTGACAGGGATTGAAACTGCCTCGTACGGTATGGATCTCCCAGGACGAAAACCGTATGGCTACGCGCTGGCTGATCTGATAGAAAAGGTAAATGAAATTGATGGAATTGAACGAATTGGGCTCGGTTCGCTCGATCCGAGTGTGATGAGCGAATATTTCGTAGAAAGCATTGCACGCTCCCACAAAGTACTTCCCCATTTCCATTTATCCATTCAAAGTGGTTCTTCACGTATCCTCGCAAAAATGCGACGTAAATATAACAGAGAATCCGCCCTCTCTGCCATTGGACGTATGAAAGAGCGTCTGCCGCACGCCACGTATTCGGCGGATATCATTGTGGGTTTCCCCGGTGAGACAACGGAAGATTTTATGGAAACGGTTTCTTTCTGTCGCGAAGTCTCTTTTCTGCATCTTCATATTTTCCCATACTCAAAGAGAAGCGGAACCGAAGCTGCCAACATGCCCGATCAGGTTCACGGAGAAATCAGCCGTGAACGTTTGAATCTTCTTGAAAACACCGCGCGGGATATCAAAAATGTGATTCTCAATGAGTACGTCGCCATTCACACGAAATCCCCCGTGTACGTACTTGTTGAAAAGAATAATCACGGCACGGCATCCGGTCACAGTGAACATTTTATCGAAGTGTTTTTCCCAAGCGAAACGGCAACCGTCGGTGAAATCATCCCCGTTATCCTACAAAATACTAACGGCAACGTCTGCTTCGGTGCAGAAGTCCCCAAAAACCGCACCCTCGTTTGATACGAGGGTTTTTTATTTTGTCAGTATTGTCAGAATATGGTAATATATTACAATATCGCGAGGTAATTTTTGGTAATAATTTATCTTAGAATACCCTTGCATTTTCTCTCGTTATATGGTAAAATATGGTTATCAACGAAATGGTAAAAATTTACATTCTGACACTGAATTCAAAGAAAGGGTTGGTTTCTTAAATGAACAACGAGACAAAAATACTGATAGCCGATGAAAATTATGAAATACGCGTACGCTGCCGCGATCTTCTGACACGGGAGGGTGCCCTCGTCGAGGAAGCAACAAACGGTGACGAGGCACTGAAAATGATCGGGCGTCAAAATTACGATATCGTAATCGCCGATGCTCTTCTTGCGGGGCTTGACGGCATCACTCTTCTCCGTAAAACGAACGAAACGATGAAATCCTCACCGTCGTTTATTATCACGACCCCTCTTCCGTCAAATAAAATTCTCACGGACGCGAACCGCTACGGCGCTTCTCTTTGTCTGACGAAACCGATCGATTATGAATTCTTATCCGAGGGAATTCATACGATTCTAAAGAACCGTGGAATAACATCTTCTTCCGCTCCGGCAAACCGTGCGGACAGCGAGATGACGGAAAATGGAATTCCCAGTGATATCGAAGCACAGGTCACGAAAATCATTCATCAGATTGGTGTTCCCGCTCATATCAAAGGATATCAATACCTGCGTACTGCAATTCTTATGACGATTTCCGACAACGATATCATCAATTCTGTCACAAAAATTCTCTATCCGTCCGTGGCGAAAAAATATCAGACAACAACGTCTCGCGTGGAAAGAGCCATCCGTCATGCCATCGAGGTTGCCTGGGACAGAGGAGATATTGACACGCTGAACTCATATTTTGGATATACGATTCAGAACACAAGAGGTAAGCCGACAAACAGCGAATTTATTGCGATGATCGCGGATAATCTGCGTTTGAAATACAAAATCAAATAAACCAATCCACATCAAAAACAGCGTTACGCAATCTGCCCATGCGTAACGCTGTTTTTATGTATTTACTCTTCGGATTCACTGCCTCTGAGAACAACATGACCTATTCGATCCGTTCGGAGGATTTCTGCGCCCGTTTTCTTCAAGCGATTAAGTACATCGGATGCCGGATGGCCATACGAATTGTTCTCACCGCAAGAGATAACGCAATAATCCGGGGATACCGCTTCCAAAAAATCATCGGAGGACGAAGAATTCGAACCGTGATGTCCTACCTTCAAGATGTCTACATCAAGCAGGTTACGACTTGTTCTAAGCAGAAATTTTTCTTCTTCTTTCTCCGCGTCCCCCGTCACAAGTATAGATGTATCCGCGACGTCGATTCTCGTTACAAGACTCGCATTATTTAAGTCTTCCCAAATCAAGTCAAACGCATCGAGGATCTCAATCGTGATATAATCTGTGGCAAATTTTGCACCCTCGTCGAGCTCTATGATCTGAACACCTTTTTCCTTTGCGATCTGGATGGTTTTTTTATAAAACTCCGTGGAAACTTCCACATCCGACATAATCAGCGTATCAACGTCAATTCGTTCGAGAATATCCGGTGCACCGCCCATATGGTCTTCGTGTGGATGAGTGATTACAAAATAATCAACGCTGGGAGAATATAGTGAAACGTATTCCGCCGTCACCGGACCATTCGCCGCACCTCCTGCATCCACAAGAACCGCATCCCCACGGTACGTAACGAGCGTACAGTCCCCCTGCCCCACGTCCACAAACCGTATGGTCGGTTTCCCGTCAAAGAGCTCTGACGTAGGAACAAAACTTCCTGTTTCATAGTACGAATACAGCGCGAAAAGCAAGGCGATTATGATAAGAATTATCCCAAGCGGCCTTGTCTTTTTATTTTTCAAAAGTTTCTTTACATTCTTTTTCATAGCAGTAATATGTACGGGCATATTAACCCGTTTGTTTGATTTGTTTTTTTGATTTGCCGTTCACATCGAAAAACGTCCGAACAACGCCGCTGAAATAACACACCGGGAAAGATAACAAAAACCACAGTGCTGAAAACAGCGGGCAAATCTGTCCAAGGACATTGAGCGGCATATTCGAGTAATCCCAAACACTAAGATCAAGCACAAGGTTAACAATCACTCCCACCACAAACTCTATCGCTGTAATAATCAGTGAACCGATCAAGCAACGATAGACGATATGGACTCTTTGCCATTTCCAATTGATGAAGTGAATGCACAGACAGCAAAGTCCGCCTGCCACCGTCATACTCCAATGGGTATACCCGCGCCATATAATTTCAAGAAGATTATAAATGAGTCCGCCAAGCACAAATACAAGCGGATACTCTGCCTTTTTTATCACGATAAATCACCCCTTAGCTATGTTTTACCATTCCAAGGGGTGATATTCATGTTTTAGAAAGGAATCGGGATTTTATCCCTATTTATTTCTTATTTTTCGGAACCGTCCGTCAGTACATCGGTGGCTTTCTTCTCACCAAGGTAACCGGGAAGATTCATTCCTGCCATATCAAACATATCCGAAAGCGGAGGAATGCTCTTATAAAGACCGGAAATGAAATCAGCCGTCGTTCCCTTACCGTCAGTGGATTTTGCGCCGCTATCCCAAACCGTAATCTTATCGATCTGAAGATTCTTGATAGCTTCCACTTGAATCTTCGTGATCTCTTCGAGTTTGTCGGCAATCATAATCTTGATCGCTTCATTTGCGTCGCCACCTGCGGATTTCACGATTTCAGCAAAACCTTCTGCCTGCTTCATAAGAATCTGCTTGATACCATCTGCTTCTGCCTGCATCTTCATAAGTGTTGCATCCGCTTCACCTTTCGCACGACGACGAATCTGTTCTGCATCTGCTTCTGCCTTGAGTTCAAGCTGTTTCTTTTCAATTTCTGCTTTAATGATTACGTCTGCTTCCAGCTTCGCCTGTTCATAATGCGCTCTTGCTTCTTCTGCCGCTTTGCGTGCTTCGTAGGATTCTTCTTCCGCTTTCGCTTTCGCTATATTTTCGGCAGCCGTTGCGCGCTTGAGGGCTTCCGCTTCTCTTTCACGTCTTGTCGCGTCAGAGTTTGCAATGTTTGCTTTTGCTTCGTTTTCACCCGTGATCGCTTCGGAGTCGGATTTCGATACGGAAATACGCTTGTCACGATCAGCTTCTGCCGCACCGATGGCACCGGCACGTTCTGCTTCTGCAACGGATACCTTTGCATCGTTGATCGCCTTAGCCGCTGCTTCCTGACCGAGCGCAACGATATAACCGGATTCGTCGGTAATATCGGTTACGTTAACGTTAATGAGACGAAGACCGATCTTTTTGAGTTCCGTTTCTACGTTCGAAGAGACGGCTTCAAGGAACTTATCGCGGTCGGAGTTGATTTCTCCAATATCCATTGTCGCGATGATAAGACGCATCTGACCAAAAATAATATCTTCTGCGATCTGACGGATCTCATCGATCTTAATACCGAGAAGTCGTTCTGCCGCATTCTGCATAACACCGTTTTCGGTCGAAATACCAACGGTAAAACGGGAAGGAACGTCAACACGGATGTTCTGCTTGGAAAGTGCATTTCTAAGGTCAACCTGAATGGACATCGGGGTGAGGTCGAGGTATTCATACGCCTGAATAACGGGCCAGATGAACGATGCGCCACCGTGAATACATTTCGCAGAGCGCTGTGTGCCGTCTTGCGCTGTACCGACTTTACCGTAAATAACGAGAATCTTGTCGGACGGACATTTTCTGTAACGGGACAGTATGACGATTACGGTCGTCATCACCAAAAGGACGATCACGCTGACAAGCGCAAGTACACTCGGGTCAATTCCCACTGCTGCGGTTAAAAATAGTTTCATGTTTTGTTCTCCTTTTGTTGTATTTTAAATTTTGATTTGAACTAAACTTATTAAGCGAACGAATGCTTATTCTTTCAGAGGTTCAACGACAACAACGCCCGTTTCATCTGTGGCAACAACCCGTACTGTTTCTCCCGTCAAAATCCGACGTTCACAGTTTGTAACAGCGTTTACTTCGATAAATCGTTCCTGAACGGTTATGTTAATCTTTCCGCTGCCTTTCATATCCGCGGGAATCGGAATATACACGGTACCTACCTTGCCAATGGCATAGCCAAGATTGATATTACCGCTGGACTGAAGCTTCATCGACAGTTTCATTATGTACCCAACCGATACCAAAGCAAAAAAACCAAAGACCACGGAAAGGAAAATCGTAAGAGCAAGAAGAATGCCTGCTTGATGCATTACAAGTCCGCTCCAGCCGCCAACCGCCGCCATTGCCATAATACCACGTACCGAGAACAGCATCAAACCGTCTGCTCCGCCGTCACCGGGAGTATCGCCAATTCCGTTTCCGGTAAGATCAATGCCGTCTGCATCCACGTCATCTCCGCCAATACCGAAAAGCAGCAGTACCGTCTGAACCACGAGCACCAGAGTCGCCGGAATCGCGATCAGTGCGTAAATCTGTCCGACAAGTCCTATCCCGTTCCACCATTCCATCATAACCTATGCCTCCTTTTGTTTTATTTCATGAGTAAAAATATCATTCCCTAAACTTATTATAAGGATACTTATTATAGGATACCATCTACTGTAGCATCTGCCATCGCCTTCAATATCGTCGCGTAATACGCAAGAACGATCACCTTGATCCCGACAGCGATTCGTCGTTTCGCCCCTGCAATCGGTTCCACGTAATCCGAGAGAATATCACTGATTACGGAATCGAACGAGTTGATTCCGGACAAATCATCACTCAGCACTTTATCAAGCACCAGACACACGTAATCGTATAATTTTGCCTCAGAAATGATCACATCTTCCTCTCTCGTTCCGTTTATGGAAATGAGAAGCGAGGCAATTTTAGACAATTGCATAGCATCGCGCATCATATTGATGAGGATAATTCGCGCAACCTGTTCTTTATGATAAGATTTATGCTTCGAATTACTCACCCATCCGCGTTTCACCCAGTTTTGAAGTGTTGTTCCGTCAATACCGGTTATTTCACGAATCTGTGCCAGCATAATACCATTTGTAATATAAAATACTTTATTGAGGAACTCCATTCCGGTGACGTTTCCCATTTTTTCTTTATCAAGAATCGTTCCGGGAATCCTGCCTATATAATCCGTAGTCATAATACCGTTTCCCCCTTTCCTTACACCTCTTTGAAATTATTATATCATACGGTCAAGTGACTGTCAAGGGTTTTCTCTTGAATTATAAAATATTTTTTTATCACTTGAAATATGCTGAAATTAAGATTATAATAAATATAGATATCGATGATTTGTGGGGGTGATTTTTTGGAATTCAACAACGAAAAAATTGTATATATAGCCGAGAGCACGAAGAATTCTGCCGTAAGTTGTCCGATGATCGGGCATACATTTCCTGACCCAACGTATAACATTTCATTGAATCCCACCTCAGATTATATCTTCGAATTCGTACTTTCGGGCAAAGGATACCTGGAAATAGGCGAAAATTTACACGTTCTCGAGCCCGGAATGCTATGTATCATCAAAAAAGGAGTCCCCCTCCGCTGTTATTCGGACGAAGACTCCCCTCCACTTGAGAAAATCTGGTTTCATATGCGAGGCGAGATGGTATCAAAGGTGATAGACACGATGATTGATTCGGACATTATCGTAACGTCGTGTGACATCAGCGGCATATTTTTTGAAATTCACGACCTTGCACTGAACGGTACTGACGATGACGGTCATATGATGACAATATGGTGTCGAATGCTTGAGATCCTTTCCATCGGCAACAAGGATAAAATATTCCCCGCCGAAAAACAAGATCCTCCGCTCAATGTAAAAATCAAAAATTACATCGACGCAAATCTATACACAGACCTCTCTCTCGAACAGATAGCAAAAAAGTTCGAGATAACAGAAACGCACGTCATCCGCGTTTTCAAACAAAAATACAATATCACACCAATGCAGTACCTTGGCGAGAAAAAAATGGAAGTTGCGAAAAAAATGCTCTCCGACACCCTTATGCCGATTTGTGAAATTGCAGAAATTTTGCGCTACTCAACTCCTCAGCATTTGTCGAATACATTTAAGGCATTTGTCGGGTGTTCGCCGAGTGAATATCGAAAAAGCAAAATCCGATGATTTTCATTTTCTGCATTTGTCTATTTAAAGAACGCAAGCTCACGATGGAACGGTTTGCGTTTTTTTCTTTCTTAGAAGTCCCTCGACAACATAGACAGTTGCAATATATCCAAGCGCAAATAAAACCATCGACATAACCGGATTTGCATTTTTCAAGAGCGTATCTTTAACAAATGAGATAACGAAACAAGCCATGAGAGGAATTATATAATATCCTGCGGCTGAAGAGATTCCCTCTCCTGTTATGACACCGAGTTTTCGGATACTTGCCCACAGATTCATGATCTCGCATATCCAAACCGTGAGAATATATCCATATACCCCAAGCACCGGCGTTAAAAGACACACACAGATCACCCCCGATGCTGCATCGAGAATGTTTATTTTCATCACGTAAATCTGCTCGTTAAGTCCCTTTAAAATCGAATCG
>JAZRNC010000018.1:0-2343 GCA_045647965.1 Eubacteriales bacterium
GACTCGCTCGAGCCCTCTTGTGAATCTTCCGAGCCAAAGAGGGAAACCCTCTTTGGAATCTCCCTCGGTAGTGTGTCGCCTCACTCGCTTCGGCTCTGCGGAGCCTCGCTCGCTCAAGCGACGTGGTGGGATCGACGGACATTTTATACCTTGCGCGGGGATAGTGCAGATTTATGCTGTAGTTTAAGATAACTGCATCTCCAAACCTTACGTAGTTACAGCCGCAAGGGGCAGTGAAAACTGTTCGCTTTGGTGCAAACCAACGCTATCGCGTGATGACGGAAAGAAAAACGAAATTGCACGTTTTACCCACATCTGTGGAAAAATTATAACTAAAAAACGAAATCGTTCGTTTAAAAACCTGTCCGTAGGACAACAAACCCCCCTCCCCGCGGCAGCCTATTCCACCGGAATTACTAATCCAAACAAAACTTCGCGGGATCTCCCCACTTTTCAACTAAAGTAGCACCTCAAGGTGCGGAACGTTTCACACGGAAAGATTCCAAAGAGAACCTTGGTTCTCTTTGGTGCGGTGATTCACAAGAGGCTGGCATGAAGCCTCTTGTGCGCCCTCCGCGCAGGAGCCTTTCCTTGAAGTTTTCGCAAAACTTCCCACTCCCCGCGGCAGCGGAAATAAATTTTAGTTTGAATTTTTTTGAAAAATTCACCCCCACACGGAGGTACACCTATGAAAACGATTCGAATCCACATAAAATCCCTCACCGGCAATATCCCCGAATACCAAACCGAAGAATCGGCGGCGTGCGATCTCAAAGCCGCGCTCGACGGAGCGGTAACCATTGAACCCGGTGAGTGTGCACTCATTCCGACGGGACTGTTCATCGAACCAATCCCCAATGAGGGAGAGGCACTCCCGGCAATCCTCATTTTCGCGCGCAGCGGTCTCTCCGTGAAGCACGGGATCTCCCTCGCAAACGGCGTCGGTGTTGTGGATGCCGATTACCGCGGCGAGATCAAAGTCGCGCTGTTCAACCATTCCTCCATCCCCTATACCGTCTCCCCCGGTGACCGCATCGCACAAATGATGATCGTTCCCACTCTGCACGCCGAATTTTTCCCCGTGGATGAGCTTGGCGAAACGGAGCGCGGCGAGGGCGGTTTCGGACACACGGGAAAATAATTTAAACCGTCGGAAATTTTAATCCTCGAATTTTATCCCCATTTACCATACATTTCCAGTGAGGTATCTTATGAAAAAAAACTTCTGGCTCAATCTCTTTCTCATCTGCGTGGGCATCGTGGCGGGTTCCCTCGTTGCGGAGCTGACCGCGGACGTTTCCTTCCTGTCGTGGCTCTCCTACGGACTTGATTTCGGTACGGAATCCCCGTTCGTTCTGAATCTGAACGTCCTGAGATTCACCTTCGGTATCAGCTTCAAGATCACGATCTCCACCATCATTTTCGTCGTGATCTCGCTCCTCTGCGGACGCTCGATCATCAAAAACTAACACAGCGAAACGGAAACGAATTATGACTGCAAAACCGATTATTCTCGCATCCGCCTCCCCGAGACGGCACGAGATTTTAACAAAAGGCGGGATTGTGCACACCGTCATCACCTCCGACGCCGATGAAAAAAGCGTCGTCTACCGTCGCGGATTCGCCCTCGATTACGTCACGGACGTAGCGGAGCTGAAAAACCGCGCCGTGTGCGCCGTTCTTCCCACCGAAAAAGAAAAGGAAGAAAACACCGTACTCTCCGCCGACACGATCGTCGTTGTTGGAGAGGGTGAGAGTGAAGAAATCCTTGGCAAGCCCGAAAACAACGCCGATGCCGCGCGTATGCTGCGTCTTCTCTCGGGAAGCACCCACCGTGTCATCACGGGAGTCGTCATCACCCGCGGCGAGAACATTACAAAATTCGCCGAAGTCACCCGCGTGACGTTCCGCGAAATGACCGACGACGAGATCGACGCGTATATCGCGACCGGTTCCCCCCTTGACAAAGCCGGTGCCTACGGGATCCAGGATCCCGAACTCCACGACATCGTCGTGCGCGTGGAGGGGGATTATGATAATGTGGTGGGGTTGCCGCTCATCCGTGTAGCGGAAGAAGTGAAGTTTTACTAAAACTTCAAGGAAAATTTTTTCTCCGCTGCCGCGGTGGCGGTAAGAGGTCTCGTGCCGACCTCTTACCAAGTCGGAGGCCAAGCGGTCTTAGGAAGACAACCAACCCAGACAACTCCTTGGCTCACAGAACGACATGGCTACGATCCGACTTCATCCGTGTAGCGGAAGAAGTGAAGTTTTTCTAAAACTTCAAGGAAAATTTTTTCTCCGCTGCCGCGGTGGCGGTAAGAGGTCTCGTGCCGACCTCTTACC
>JAZRNC010000019.1:0-2419 GCA_045647965.1 Eubacteriales bacterium
TGTCTGGGTTGGTTGTCTTCCTAAGACCGCTTGGCCTCCGACTTCCTCCTTCTGGATAGTCTGGATTTCGTCGAGTGTAGCAATCAGCTGTTCATTGGTATGTGTGAGAGTTTCGATGTCAACGATTCCGCGTTCGGCTTCCTTTGTGATATCAACGGTAGCCTGACGGAGCGCTTCGGCATTCTTCTTGAGAAGCTCGTTTGTCATATCCGTTACCATTCTGCCGGCTTCCATTGCCTGACGGGAATGTTCGATACCGAGAGCGATCACCATCTGGCTCTTCCACAGGGGAATGGTATTCATGATGACGGTCTGGATTTTTTCGGTCATCATGGTATCGTTGTTCTGGACCATTCTGATCTGAGGCGACATCTGGATGGACACCATTCTGGTGAGTTCAAGATCGTGGAGCTTTCTCTCGAAGCGGATGCACTGTTCCTCAAAGTCGTTTGCCGCCTGAGCATCCTCGGGAAGACCCGACTGAGCCGCCTTGTTCTTCAGCTGAACGAGAGTTGTTGCCCGTTCCTCCGCCACTTTCTTCTTACCGGCAACGATGTACATGGACAGTTCCTTGAAATATCCGAGATTCATCTCATAAAGATCGTCGAACATTGCCACATCCTTGAGGAGAGTGATCTGATGCTGTTCGAGGATTTCCACAATAGAATTGACACTGTTTTCGCACTTATCGTATTTTGTTTTGAGATTTTCGATCTTTCTCTTGGTATTCCTGAAAAGGCCGAGGAAGCCGCGGTCGTCACTTTCCGCATCATCGTTCAGTTCACGGAGATTCCCGATGAGATTGGTAATCATGCTGCCCACTTCACCGAAATCCTTGTTGCGTACACTTCCGAGAGCTGTGTCACTGAAATCGGAGATCTTCTTCTGTGCCGCTGCTCCGTATCCGAGAATCACTGCGGAGTCGGTTATATCAATTTGGGCGGAAAAATCGTCGATCGCCTTACGTTCACTTTCGCTGAACTGCATATCATTCAGTGCATAGCTGTTCTGTGCGGCTTCAGTCGCGGTAACCGTATTCACGGCAGGAGCTTCCGCTGTCGGAGCAGGTGCTGCGGGAGCCTGTGCCGCTGCCATTCCTGCATTCGGATCAAGGGTCAGCTTAATTTCGTTATTCATAGTCCGTACTCCTTTATTATAATGTTATTGTTTCGTATTTTCACTGTCCTGCGGAACAGGCTTCTTCTTTTTTTCGTCATCCTGAGGAACATAGCTTCCAGTTGCCCCAAGTACCGCAAACATCCGACCTGCCGCATGAATTCCCACAGCAAAAAGGAGAGCAAGCTCAGCCGCCGGAGGACAGTATGCCGAAGCCTCGGAAAACAGTCTTGCAAAAAGCATACCTGCTGAATACCCCAGGGATACCGATGCGGTAATGCCTGCCGCAAACACCGTCGCCGCAAGATTGAGCCGTTTTGACGCCGCACCGAAAGCAAATCTCGCTTCGGAAAGCAGATACAGCAGTATAGCAGCCTTCACAACGGTTACGACATTGCGGACAGGACTGTTCAGCGGAAGCGAGAAGTCAAAATAATCTCCGAACATGGACATGTTCACAGCTGCAGCCGCGAGAATTGCCGTAATCTTACGCAGGGCGGAAAATCTCAGCTTTCCGATCAGCGAAAGAACCATGGAGATACCCACAAACGGCACGAGAACGGTAAATACGGTATCGAATTTAGAGAGCATTCCCTTTGAATAATCGGCGGCATAGGAAATCATGCACACAAAGCCGAGAATTCCGCTGAAAACCGATGCAAAAACGGTAACGGGATTTTCTGCGGGATTTTTTATGAGAGATGCCGATTTCTGCGCATAGACCGAAACCGCCGAAGACAGCAGAACCGCCGCACATGCCGCGATAACGGAGACAATCCACACAGCGGAGCCTCTCTCAAAATGTCCGATTGCGCGATCAAAATCACTGCGCATGGCTGCAAAAAATACTGCGGCGATAGCAATAGCGAGTATCGGGCAGAGGACTGAAAGATATTTATGAAAAGATTGATAGCGATTAAACTCAGGTTTGCTGTTCTGATTCATATGCAAGGCCTTTCCGGTAATATAACGATAAAAATATACATTAATATAATACCATAAAAATCGCTTCAATACAAGAGGATTCTTGAAAATGAAAAATTAAAACGTACAACTCTCTCCTTCCGGACTCTGTTTCATCAACAAAATTTTAGTCTCGTGTTGCTTTTTCCTGACATTTGTGGTAAACTGTAAAAAAACAAATCACCAGGAAGGTCATCACCATGGCAAATCTCACTTACAACAAAAAAGAATTTCTCCTTGACGGCAAGCCCTTTACCATCATCTCCGGGGCAATGCACTATTTCCGCATCCCTCGTGAATACTGGGCTGACCGACTCCAAAAGCTGAAGGAATGCGGCTT
>JAZRNC010000020.1:0-2518 GCA_045647965.1 Eubacteriales bacterium
TCGGTAATCTGCATCGTTTCTTCCAACAGTTGAACGACCGCTGCTACTCGTTCGATTGCCTCGTCTTGTTTTCCTTTGGATACCAAGCGCATTGCCGATTTAAGCCCGAGCTCAACCCTGTCCGCTACCCACATATCCGGGCGGTCATCAATCGCATCACTGCGGATTATGGATAGGATCCCTTCCATAAACTCGTCCCTGTATGCCTTCTCCTCGTCGCTTGAACCCCACTTCAACAAATAACGGGGACAAAGCAAAATGTTGAAAGCCTGGTATAATTGATATCTTCGCTCCGGCTCAAAATGCTCCGCATCGCCACGTCGTGAATATCGATTAAACAGTAAAGCCCGTTCCGAGCAATCAAACGATGTGGTGTACTTCTTCAGAAAATCCTTCAAATGCTCCTCGTCTTCAATCTCTGCCATTGTTTCTATTACGTGCGGATGCATTGCATGACGTTCAAGGTAGGCTTCTGCCAATAGACGCACCTCGGGCAGTATTTTCGGGTCACGGAAGGCTCTGTCATTTCCCTCGCTCCACGGACGCCAAGCCGAGTCGCTGTCAAGGAAATTTCTGCGGATGTCGCGAAGGAGTGCTACGATTCGGTCGGCATCGTACTCGCACTTCATACATTCGCGGCGAAGCTCGTCAAAGGCTTCCACCGCCCTTTTTTCTTTTTCGATCTGCGGCATTCCGAGAAGCTCGTCAACCGTAACGGCAAGTATCTCCGAGATAGCGGGCAAAAGCTCAAGGTCGGGATATGTCGTACCGTTCTCCCATCGGCTGATGGATTGATACGTAACACCGAGACGATCGGCAAGAGATTCTTGTGTCAGATCGTTTTTCTTTCTGAAATTCCGTATGTTTTCACCGATAGTAAGTTTCATAATTTTCTCTCCTTGTGTATGATTGCCCAGCCAAGCTTTTCTGTCGACATCTATATTATACGGTAAAGATATCCGAAATTCAATAACGCATTTCGAGAGAAAAATTGTCAGTATATGTTATGTTAATAAGTAAATCCGTATCAGTCTTCCAAGCAATCATAGCTTCTGAGTACAAATTCACCGATCTCATACAACAGGCGCTCTGCTTGAAGCTTTAATTCCAAAGGAAAGGTGGTCAATCTGCTCTCACCGTCAAACTGACGTTTGTATCTTGCCGGCGGGAAGAAATTTCCTGCCTCAAAGGTAAAATATCCGCTGTATCCGATTTCGAACAGTCCCTGCATCAACGAATCAAGGTTTACTGTACCGAAGAACGGAGCCATATGAGCGTCGGAATTGCCGTAGTTGTCCTGCACATGAAGGGCTTTTACACGGCTTCCGAGGATACGCAGTGCCTCATGCTGAGGTGTGTCCTGCATATTGCCGTGTCCCACATCCCAGCAGGCTTTGATAAGCGGATGATCCACGTAATCTACCATATCACAAAGATCGGCGGCGTTATCCACCCAGTAAATATCGTTTTTTTTCATTTTATTGAAGTTTTCAATGAGAATCTCAACGCCGTATTTTTCTGCGGTAGGAATCAGGCGGCGGTAAAATTCGCGATTGCGCTCAAAACATTCATCCTTTGAAATATCTTTGATATATCCCGAATGAACGACAATTGTGGGAATTCCGAGAACCCCGGCAGATTCTATCGAACGGATTGTGGCATCGAAAAAATCATCGTTGTCATCGGCAATCGGTGCACCCATCGGTGAGTGTGACTGCACAAACTTGACTCCAAGCTCATCAGCAGTTTTTATCATACGCTCAAGATGAGCTACGGGATCATCGGAATAGATACCGCTTTTTTGTTTATAATCAAAACTGAAGCTGTAATCGACGTATTTGAAGCCCGATGCGACAATATAGCGGATGGCTTCTGCCTGATCCGTTGTATACTGTGCAAAGTCGCCCGTTGTGGTAGCAAGTTTCATTCTATGCCTCCGTGAAGTTTTTTGAGTACTATATACTCCATTATATAGTATATATGTATGTATGTCAAGGAAGAAGGAATAATCCTTTTCAAAACAACCAGGCAATTCCTCCGTCACAATATGGGAATACCCCCATTTAGACTTCTTTATTACTCATAATTGCGTACTTACTCACCATCGAATGTGGGAGTGCGATAGAAAAGAGCCGCTACGGAAATACATCCATATCGGCTTTTTTACTGTCCTTTAGAGCCCACGATTTTAAACGGGTGAGATTTTCGTTCTCTTTAGATGATTCAGCTTTTATTCCACAACAATACATGCCATAGAACGAGATTTTACCTGCATTTCGGAAATATACAAATTTTCAAGAGGGATCCACTCTTCAAAAAAACGCTTTGCATGCTGGGGAGTATTGCGTTTTAGAATTCGGGTCTTTTGATATTCGGGAGCAACATCCAAAAATATCGAAAGATCATAATATTTTTCAAATGCAGGGTGCATCGAATACACGCCCTCGATAACGGTCAATTTTTTCGGAGTAACGGTTATCGGCGCCGAAAAGGTTTGAACGGAACAATCAAAACAGCG
>JAZRNC010000021.1:0-2599 GCA_045647965.1 Eubacteriales bacterium
ACGGACGTAACATTCCACATGATGTAGTCGGAAGCGATACCGGATGCTGCTGCAAAACGTGCTTCGATACCTTCAACTTCAATCATTGCTTCTGCAGCGGGTGCGCAGTTGTCAAGAGTAAGGGTTGCAAGTTCGTAGAGTTTCTTACCTGACTCGTGTACGGGATCAACCTGAACGGCATATTCCATACTTGTGAATGCAATTACGTTAACACCGCGTTCAACAGCTTCGTAAGTAAGATCAACAACACTCTTTGTACGACCGGAAACGGAGCTTACAATGAGTACATCATTTGCTTTGAGTTTATCCATATCTTCTTCTTTATTGAACTTTCTGTAGAAGATCGGACCACCGCCACGGCAAATGGAGTCCATTTCGATGCTGTGACAAATATTGTCAAGGTAAATTTTACCACCCGTAGCAACACTGTTAGCAATAATTTCACCTGCTTTAATGATCGCATCGGTCTGTGTGTTTCTGACTTTTGCAAGAAGTTCATCCACTGCCTGCTGATATCTGTGCATCAATGCCATGATATTGTCCTCCTGATGTTTCAATCATTTATTGATTTTGAACGTGTGTTTAGCGTATGCTTCCTTAAACTTATTTTTTATCTCACTATCAAATGAACCGTGCAGCTCATAATAATGCTGAATAATCGTTCCGATGATGGGTTCAAAATCCGGAACTACAATCTTACGGTTAGGAGATGTCTGATGAACAGTTTTTTCAAACTCAGAGAACAATAACGGATGAGCTCTCCAAACACTACCCGAAATTGTTACGGGAATTTCTTCAGGGATATTCTTAATTCTCGCAAGTGCCTCAAGTTGTTGACCAATTGCAAATCCGGTCATTTTGAGAATATTCATAGCGATCTCATCGCCTGCGTACGCCGCTTTATCAACGAGCGGAGCACAAGACGCAACCGCAGATGTGGGAGAACGATCTTTCAAACTGTAAATCGAGAAAATCGCTGCCGTTAGATTTTCTTTTTCAAAGTATTCGGTCACAAGATCTTCGAGTATGGTTTTCGGTCCGCGTCCTTCATAGGACTTGATAGCGGCGTCCAACGCGTGGCGAGACATCCAATATCCGGATCCTTCGTCAGAAACCGCCGCGCCATAACCGCCAAGGTAACCGATTTCACCCTTATAACGCGAGAACATCGTACAGCCCGTACCGGAAAGAGCAAGCATAGCGTCACCGAATAATTCAGCAGCTGCATAACCGATCGTATCTTCTCCCCAGCCTTTAGAGCAGTTAACTTTACATTTTTTCTGCAAAGCGGAATAAAATTCTCCTGCAACTACTCCTGACACAAGCTCAAATTCATCTCCGGGTTTACAACCGAGTTGATCCATAAGGCTGTTAATGTTATTTTCGATCATTTCTTCCGAAGTTGTGTTGTTTCGCATGCTTCCAACTCGTCCAACAGCAATCGGCATAAACGTGTCGTCGTACATAATAGCCATTACTTTGGTTCCGCCGGAATCGACAGCAAGATATTTTGCCATAGCAAAGCCTCCTCTATATTACATATAGAATATATTATCCTTGTATTCAGCAAAGATCTTTGCGTTATGTTCGTCGCCGCCATTCAGATTTGCACTAAGGAATACGGGCGGAACAACGCCATCAGCAATGAGATTTTCAACCGCTTCAATAACAACTGCGTTGATGATCGTTGCACCGACAGCTGTTGACGTCGGACCGATTTTTTCCGGAAGTCCTTCAATAGTAACGGCAGCATCACCGACTTCGCCGCAGTTATCAATCACAAGGTCACACGCTTCAAAGAGGTGGAGACCGCTCGGATGACGGGAGGTAACTGCTTTAGAATAATTAAGGCTGGTAATAGCAATCGTATGTACACCCTTTGCCTTTGCTTCCAGAGCCATTTCTACCGGAACGGTGTTACGTCCCGAAACAGAATGAAGGATCAGCACATCTCCCTCGTTAACGTGATTCTGATCAATGATGATCTTACCAAGACCGGGGAGTCTTTCAAGCTGGCTGGTCATCGTAATGGGACGAGTATTCAGCATAAATCCGGGGAACATAATCGGGTTGATAATTGCGAGACCACCCGTGCGATAGAATACTTCTTCTGCGATAATACCAGCATGAGAACAACCGAACACAAATACGTTCTTTTTGTTTTTGATTGCTGTAGAGATAAGTTCGGCGGATTTTGCAATCACGTCTTTCTGAGTATCCCAAACCTTAGCAATGCAATCGGTAACGATATTGATATAATTTTCTGCACTCATTTTTATACTCCTTGGTGATATAAAGATATTTTAGTCACAGTTTTCCCAGTTGTGGTAAATTTCCTGAACGTCGTCGCTATCCTCAAGGTGTTCGATGAGAAGGTTCATATTTTTGATTGCATCTTCATCTTCAAGGGTAACGTAGTTCTGCGGAATCTTTGTTTCTTCTGCGGATTCAATCTTGTAACCAAGATTTTCGAGGGCTTCACGAACAGCATAGAGGTCTTCGGGTTCTGTTACGATTTCGAACATATCATCATCCGAAGAGAAGTCAGCAGCGCCGGCTTCGAGAGCTGCTTCCATAAGCGCATCTTCGTCTGCCTGTT
>JAZRNC010000022.1:0-3067 GCA_045647965.1 Eubacteriales bacterium
CTCTTTGGTGCGGTGATTCACGAAAAAGCTTTGCTTTTTCAGAGGGCAGGCACGAGTCCTCTTGTGCGCCCTGCGCGTAGCAGAATCTTACTTGAAGTTTTGACAAAACTCCACTTTGTCCCCCGCGTTAGCGGAGAAAGATTTCCTTGAAGTTTTAGAAAAACTTCACTTCCTCCGCCCCGCGCGCAGTGGAGAATTTTACTTAAAGTTTTCGTAAAACTTTCCCGCCCCACGCGTGGTGAAAAAATTCACAAAAATAGGTAAATCCACCCTTGACAGACAGCGGTTTTTATGATATTCTTAAGATGCAAAAATGTTTATGATAAGGAGAAATTGAAATATATGAAATACTATGATTATATTATATCGAAGCAGCACCGCGCGCTGAGAAAACCCCTCTCGCGTGATCTTGCGGCGGAGTTTTCCGCACTCGGACTCTCGGCAGAAGAGAGAATGACGCGCCGTTTTGAAATTCTTCTTGACGCGCAGACTCCCGTCATCCCCGACGAGCAGAAGATCGTGTTCATGCGTACGACGAACGAGGTTCCCGACGTGTTCACCGAGCAGGAATGGAAGACGATCCGTTCCCACCATTACGTTCATGAGCTTGGCTATATGTCAAACGTGACTCCCGACTACGCGAGAGTGCTCTCGAAGGGTCTTCTCGCTGTTCGTGAAGAATCCACGGAATATCAGAAGAGAGAGATCGACGCGATCCTTCGCCTCACCGATCGGTATGCTGCTGAAGCGCGCCGCATCGGCAGAGAGGATATCGCCGAGGTTCTCGCGAGAGTACCGCGCTATCCTGCAAGAAATCTCAGAGAGGCGCTGCAGTTCTTCCGTATTCTCCACTTCTCCATCTGGATGGAGGGTACTTACCACGTGACATGCGGTCGATTCGATATGTATATGCTCCCGTACTATATGGCGGACGTGGAAGCCGGCACGTACACGGATGACGAGCTTCTTCTGTTGATGCGCGACTTCTTCCTGTCGTTCAACCTCGATTCCGATATGTACCCGGGCGTTCAGCAGGGTGACAACGGTCAGTCAATGGTGCTCGGCGGTATTGACGCCTCCGGCCGTGATATCTGGAGCGGACTTTCCGAAGTATGCCTCCGCGCATCGGGAGAAAACCTCCTCATCGACCCGAAGATCAATATGCGCGTATCGAAGGATACTCCGATGGAATATTTCGTGTCGGGCAGCCGTCTGACTGCTGTCGGACTTGGTTTCCCGCAGTATTCGAACGACGATATCGTGATCCCCGGCCTTGAGAGACTCGGTTATTCTCACGAGGATGCGTGCAACTATGGCGTGGCGGCTTGCTGGGAATTCATCGTTCCCGGATGCGGCTGTGACGTTGCCAACATCGGCGCGCTCAACTTCCCGAAGGTAGTAGACCGCGTTCTCCACGGCAAACTGCAGACGATCGGCACAAAGGAAGAGCTCTTCGACGCAGTTCGTGAGGAAATTCAGACGGAATGCGACGTTATCACCTCGAACGTTAAGGATCTGTGGTTTGTTCCGGCTCCGTTCCTCTCCCTCTTCTTCGACACACCGAATGGCGATATTTCCCGCGGTTCTCACTATAACAATTTCGGCGTACACGGTACGGGACTTTCTACGGCGGCGGACTCCCTTGCGGCTATCGTGAAGGTGATCTTTGACGAAGGACGTCTCACGGCGGCGGAATTTATGGAAGCGATCGACTCCGATTACGAAAAGCACGCGGAAATTCTCCCCTACCTCAGAAACGAATCCCCCAAGATGGGCTGTGAAGGCGGCGAGACGGCGGATGAATGGGCGAAATTCCTGCTCTCCGAATTTGCCGATGCTCTCGAGGGCAAAAAGACCTGCCGCGGCGGTATCTGGCGTGCGGGAACGGGTTCTGCGATGTTCTATCTGTGGCACGCGGCGGAGATCGGTGCATCTCCCGACGGAAGAAAGTCCGGCGAGCCTTTCGGTACGAACTATTCTCCCTCCCTCTTTGCGAAAACAAACGGCCCCGTATCCGTTATCCGCAGCTTCACAAAACCGGAGCTGATGAAGAACGTAAACGGCGGACCGCTCACTCTTGAATTTGATTCCTCCGTATTCAAGGCGGCGGATTCTGCAGAAAAGCTCGCTTCCCTCGTGAAGTATTACATAAATCTCGGCGGTCACCAGCTCCAGTTGAACTCCGTCTCCCGCGACGTTCTCCTTGACGCGAAGAAGAATCCCGACAAGTACCCGCGTCTCATCGTCCGTATCTGGGGTTGGAGTGCGTACTTCACCGAGCTCGACGAGCCGTATCAGGATCACGTCATCGCAAGACATGAGTATGGATTAAACTGATGCTAATAAAGTTTTCGGAAAACTTTAAGTAAAATATTTCCACTACGCGTGGGTGAAAAAGGGCTGTAATAGGCCCTTTTTTGATTTTCTTTCCACTGACGTGGAGTTTTGTCTAAAACTCTAATTCTTTTTCCACTGACGCGTGGGGCGGAGGAAGTGAAGTTTTTCTAAAACTTCAAGAAAATCCTTTTCCGCTAACGCGGGGTTTCTAAGAGGACTCGTGCCGTCCTCTTAGAAATCTTGGCACCAAAGAGGGTATCCCTCTTTGGAATCACCCACACGTTCCGTGCCTTGGGGTGCTACTTTAGTTGGAGGGTGGGGATATACCGCGAAGTAAAGTACAATTTAGTAATTCCGTAGGAATAGGCTGCCGCGGGGAGGGGGGGATTTTTCCACGGACGGTTTTTTAACGTACGATTTCGTTTTTTGGTTATAATTTTTCCACAGATGTGGGGGAAACGTGCAATTTCGTTCGAGGGATTTCGTTTTTCTTATGTCTACCAGCGACAGTTGAAATTTGTACCAAAGCGGCCGCTTACAGATTCACCTTGCGGCTGTTGCTGCGTAAGGTTTGGAAATGCAATTATCTTAGGCTACAGTACAAATTTGTACTATCCCCGCGCAAGATACGAATTGTCCATTTGATCTCGCCACGTCGCTTGATCGAGCGAGGTTCCGCAGAACCGAAGCGAGTGAGGCGACACGCTGACGCGGGAGAATCCAAAGAGGG
>JAZRNC010000023.1:0-5158 GCA_045647965.1 Eubacteriales bacterium
TGGTTGTCTTCCTAAGACCGCTTGGCCTCCGACTTGTCGGATTTTTGGAGGAGGTCGTCTTCCGCGGTCTGCTCTTTAACGCGATGCGGAAAGACAGCCTCAAGGCTGCTGTAATTGTTTCAAGCGTGACCTTCGGCATCGGGCATATCATCAACCTCATAAACGGCTCGGGAGCGGAGCTTTTGCCGAATCTGCTGCAGATCGTCTACGCCACCTCCGCAGGATTTATGTTCGTGATGATGTATCTTAAAACCGACAGTCTCATCGGCTGTATTGCCGCGCACGGGCTCTTCAACGCGATCAGCGTATTTGCCGACGAGTCGAACGTAACAACGGAAATGCGAATACTGACCTGCGCCTTGCTCACGGTGATCACGGGAGGTTATGCGGCGTATCTTGCATGGACGATGAAAGGACGAAAAAATGATTAAAGAACTGATGCACGATCCCATCTTTCTTGCAGGAAAGTCGGAGACAATGAAATTGTGAAAGGAGAGCAAATATATGGGTGTTAAAAGAGAAACATTAAAAAGTGGACGAGTCTTAAAGACTTTGATAGAGCGATTTGAAAAGGATAGAACTAAAGAGAATCTTATTCCGGTGCTACATTGCCTACGTGATAGTTTTGTTTGGATTCCCGGAACGCTTCGAATGAGCGATACGGATGCCGAAAAGTTCAAGAATTCCCAAGTAGGAGATACCGTTACAATAGACGAAGTAATGAAGTTTGAGCCCGATATTCTTCAAAATGGAGAAGACAAATTTTATCCCGTTTTTTCAAGTATTGAAGAAATGGGAGAGTACGGTAACAATTTTAGCAAAGTGGAAAAACACTTTTTTGAAGCAATGTCCTACGCAAACGGTAAAAAAGAAACAGTTGGAATAGTTGTCAATGCGTTTTCTATGCCATTTGTTGTGCCAAAGGAATGGTTTGAGATTATAGGTAGTTTTCCTACAAATATTGATGAGGATGAATAACTAAGAATGATTAAAGAACTGATGCACGATCCGATCTTCCTCGCAGGAAAGTCGGAGGTCGCAACGAAAGAGGATTTGCAGGTCGCCAAGGATCTGCTTGATACGCTGATGGCGCACAGAGAAAGTTGCGTCGGCATGGCGGCGAATATGATTGGCGTAAAGAAGCGCATTATTGTCTTTCTCGATGAAAGCGGACGAGCGCCTGTGTACACAGTGATGCTCAACCCCGAGATTATCAAGAGGGACGACGCATACGACACTGAGGAAGGTTGTCTGTCGCTTCTCGGCGGTCCGCGTCCGTGCAAGCGATATAAGACCATCAAGGTGCAGTATCAGACCCCTGAGATGCAGACGCGCACGAAAACCTTCACCGGCTGCACGGCGCAAATCATTCAGCATGAGGTGGATCATTGTGATGGGGTTTTGATTTAGAACAATAATGTAAAGAGGTTTATTATGAAAGCAGGCGAAATCTTAATTAACGGCATTTTCAATGGTTCAAGATTATTAGAGGTCCCTTTTTATCAGCGCTCATATGTATGGGACGAGGAACAATGGGACAGATTTGCTAATGATATGGAGTTTGTAACCAAAACAAAAAAGCCGTATTTTCTTGGCTCAATTATTTTCAAAAGTGGAAAGATTCCCAACACATGGGATAAGTTTTCTGATTGTAAAATCGTCATTGATGGTCAGCAGCGTCTTACAACCTTGATGATCTTTTTCAAAGTTCTTTGCTTGAAGAAGAATGAAAGTCGATTATTTGACAGAGATTTCCGACTTGAAGATGATACCATAGTATTACGTCATGGAAGAAATGATGTATCTGCATTTGAAAAAGTAATGAATCAAGAAAAAGTAGAGGAGATAGAAAACAGCAAACCGGTTTCTCAAATTATCTCCGCATTTAATTATTTTGTCAAACATTTGGATGCAAATAGATTTGATCGAAATGTAATTAAGCAAAATGTTCAATTCGTCTGTATTGACCTTTTAGACGGCGAAGATGAGCAGCAGGTGTTTGATACTATAAATTCACTTGGCGTAAGACTTACAACAGCGGAACTTCTGAAAAACTATTTTTATAATAAAGATAATGTTGCTGAATACGAGGCAAATTGGGTTCAAATTTTTGAAAAGGACAGCGATACTCGCCTATATTGGGAACAAGAACTGGAAACTGGCCGTATAAAGCGATCTTTAATTGATATTTTCTTTGATGCTTATTTTCAGATGTTCCTTCAAAACAAGGAGTACAGTATTACAGCTGAGGATAAAATTGTTTACTCCAGGTTGGAAAACCTATCAAAGTCTTATCAAGATTTCATAAATACATATTGCGGTGGAGATAAAAAAGTTATTCTTGATTCTATGGCGGAATATGCGAAGTGCTTTGCGGATAATTTTAAACCTGAGTATTGTAATATGAGTATTCCTGCGGCATCAGGCATTGAACGCATTAATATTATCATGTTTGGACTCAAAACAACAACCTTAATTCCGTATATCTTGTATGTTTCCAAGAATGTCGATAATGAGGAAGAATTAAATAAAATATATGCGGTCCTTGAAAGCTACATAATGCGAAGAATGGTTGTGCATGCAACAACGAAAAATTACAATAACTTATTCACTTCATTGATTCTCAATAAAGTTCTTGATGCTGAAACGTTGAAAGACCGTTTGAACAAAAACGGTGATGTAACTACATATATTCCCGACAACAATGAATTATTGAATGGTTTCATAAATTCAAAATTGGTCAATTTGCAGACGAAAGGCATTTTGTATCTTATCGAAGCTGGAATACGCCCATCGCGCAGTTCGACAGCGTTGCTTGGATTTAATAGCTATAGCCTTGAACATTTACTGCCTAAAAAATGGAGAAATAACTGGGACAAATGTGCTAATGTAGATGAAGAAAGGTTAAGGGATTCTATATTATTAACTTTAGGTAATTTAGCAATTATCCCTCAAGCCTTAAATGCATCAATTCGAGATGCAAATTGGACCGTAAAAAAGAATGGCAAAGGTGATTCCAATCCAGGTCTGTCGTTGTGTGCCGCCGGATTGGCTACAATGCACGATGTGTTGCAAAAAGATGTTTGGAATGAGGCTGAAATAGAAGCACGCGCAAACTGGCTTTACAATCAGGCTAACAATTTGTGGACTTTATAATTATTTCAAAATAATCTTCCGATTCTCTCTGGACATTCCCCTCATTCTGTGATATCCTTGTGCTACCAACAAAAAAGGAGGCAGCACAAATGGCAAAATACACGATCGAGGAGCTCTACTACGGAGATAAATACTCAATTCTCTCCGCCATCGGAGCAAAAGCAATCCTGTCCGGCATCGATCCGCACACAGAAGACGGGCAAACATGGCTCGAGATGGAACTCATCCGTCAGACATTCATCACAGCCGGAAAAATGAAACAAAACGGTGACTGTATAGCCGAGGGCGAACTCGGAGATGCGGTCACCGTTTCTCTATGCGAGGAGGGCGATTATGAACATTCTTGAAGAACTGTGGTTCGGTAACATCTCCCCGTGGGAGCGCCCATTTAAGAAAGACAGCGCATACTCGGAACTACTCACACTTATAGCGCGGCACTATGACGATCTCGTCGGGCGGCTGAACGACGAAGAAAAGGAAATCTTCGAAAAATACACCGGCTGTACGGGAGAAATGCATGACTTGACCGAGCGCGAAGCGTTCATTAAAGGCTTCACCCTTGGAGCAAGGATCATCATCGAAGTGCTGACTAACAACAACTACATATAACGAACTAAAGTGGTCATGTACCAAATCATAATCATGACCACTTTAGTTTGCTAAATCGCCTGTGGCTGCAGTAAAAGGCACACAGACGACTTTCTCTCGTATGCGGCGTGTGTCCGCCCATCCCCACGTCGCGCCGTGTAAGACGCTGTGTGCCTCGTGTGAGGGCAGAACCGCCGCTCAAAAAAATTTAGAAAATTTGTTCGTCCCTATTGACAGATCGAAAAATCCGTGATATACTATATTATGAACCAAATGGCTCATATGTAACGTGAGGGCATTTTATGAGAACAAAAGATGAAAGCTTGTTTGCCGTGATCGTCGATTACGTCAACGATTATTTTGAAAATTACGGGCGCTCGCCCAGTACACGCGAGATCGAAAGCGGTACGCGAATTTCCCGACCCACCGTGCAAAGGTATCTGAAAATCTTGCAGGAGCGCGGCGAGATCGAGTACGATGGACACCGCAGTATCGTCACGCAATATATGCGCGAGATGATGGACACGGGTCGCATAGGAATGGGCAACTCTATCCCCTGTGGACCGATGGACGAAGTCACCGATGCAGAGTTGGAGTATGTCCGCTTGCCTATCGCGCTGACAGGAAGCGGTGACTTTTTTCTTCTCCGTGCGCGCGGTGTGTCCATGATCAACGCCGGTATCGATGACGGCGATCTTGTGCTTATACGCAAACAGGCTACCGCAAAGCGGGGCGACATAATAGCGTGTCTGTATGACAGTGCGCTGACTACGCTCAAACGCTATCAGCCCGATGGCGATACAGTATATCTTGTCCCCGAAAATGATACAATGCAGCCGATTGAAATACGCGGTGCCAGGCGTGAGAAGCTTATGATTCAAGGCGTGGCGACAATGGTGATAAAGAGTCTGGAGTGAAGAATATGAATACATTTGGATTTAATTATGATAACATAATGGCACTTGCAAAAGAAGCTGATTATAAAAAGATTATGATTATGCGTGATACTTGGACTGACGGAAGCTGGTGTATCGTAAACAAGGTTGTTCTTAAGCCCGGCGGAAAGTATGGATTTGCGTATGGTCGTATTCATTACAGAAACGGGAATGAATATACTGGATCAATAAACTGTGCCGGAACTTTCTCATGGAGAACAATTAAAGTTTTAAACGAGAATATGGAAGTTGAACAATTATAATCAAGAAAGTAAAGGAGTACAAATGCCAGAAAAAACACGCCCCGATGACGGCTGCCGTCATATGCCAAAACTGAAATGCCCGTACGGGAATCACCGCTTCGCCGATGTGCCGGATGTAGCTTTCCGCAACGAGTTGGAACTGCGTCGGCTGAAAGAAAACGAAGTCCTCGGCTACGGAGATTCCATTCACATCTGCCCGATCTGCCGCAACAAGGT
>JAZRNC010000024.1:0-5085 GCA_045647965.1 Eubacteriales bacterium
TGAAGGAGCTTTTGCACATATAGCTGCCGGAAGAATCTTCCCTGACGGAAACCGAATTTCGTATAGCGATTTCAAGGCGGCCTATGATTCGGTAGTCAGAGGCGAGTGTGATGTTGCAGTTCTCCCCATTGAGAATAGCTATGCCGGAGAGGTGGGTCAGACCATAGACCTTATTTTCACGGGTGGACTTTTCGTCAACGGGATTTATGAGCTGGAAATTCATCAAAACCTTCTGGGTGTACCAAGTGCAACTATAGAGGATGTTAAGAAGGTGGCGAGTCATCCACAGGCTCTCAGCCAATGCCACGACTATATCGAAATGCGTGGATTTGAAGCCGAGGAAACGAGCAATACTGCTCTTGCTGCAAAAATTGTTGCTGAAACAAACGACAAGTCCCTCGGTGCGATCGCAAGCGTAGAAACCGCCAATATCTATGGTCTCAAGGTGATCGAAGCGAACATCAACAAAAGCGGAGAGAACACCACGCGCTTTGCGGTTCTCGCCAAGGTGAAGGCATCCTCCCCTTCTCTTTCAAGCACGGTTCTGATGTTCACCGTCAAGCACGAAGCGGGTTCTCTTGCAAACGCCATCGGCATCATCGGTAAATACGGCTACAATATGACCGCGCTTCGCTCAAGACCGATGAAAAAGCATTCGTGGCAATATTATTTCTACGTGGAAATTGATGGAACGACCGACACAGAAAACGGTTCGAAAATGATTGAAGAATTAAACAAGGTATGCGACAAGCTCAAAGTAGCGGGGACGTTTGCTCCACATACCGAAATATAAGGTGAAAAAATGACGATTCATATGAATTTGGGCGAAGACAGTTACGATATTCTCGTAAAAAGAGGCATTCTTGCAAACGCAAATAATTACTTGAATCTGAACCGACGAGTGCTCATTGTAACCGACGAGGGTGTTCCGAGTGAATATGCAAAAACTGTTGCAGATCAATGCAAGGATGCCGTGATCTGTACCGTCGATCAGGGTGAAGGCTCCAAAAGTCTGGCTGTGTTTGAAAAACTGCTTCAGATTATGCTTGACCGAGATTTTTCCCGCAAGGACTGTGTAGTAGCAGTCGGCGGGGGCGTGGTCGGTGATCTTTCGGGATTCGCGGCGTCGGCGTATATGAGAGGAATAGACTTCTACAATATTCCAACAACGCTCCTTTCACAGATCGATTCCTCCATTGGTGGCAAAACTGCAATCAATTTTGGCGGTATCAAGAATATCGTCGGAGCGTTCTATCAGCCGAAAAAAGTGTTGATTGACCCCGATCTTTTGAAAACACTTCCCGCGCGGCAGATCTCTAACGGACTTGCTGAAGCCATTAAGATGGCACTGACCTCCGACAAGGAGCTATTCGAGATCTTTGAAACCAAGGATATTGAAAGCAGTATTGACGAAATCATCATCCGCTCTTTGAACATCAAAAAGAACATCGTTGAACAAGACGAAAAAGAATCGGGACTTCGCAAAATACTCAATTTCGGTCACACGATCGGCCACGGAATTGAGAGTAGCGAAGGAATGAGCGAGCTTTACCACGGCGAATGCGTTGCGCTGGGGATGATACCGATGTGCAGTGAAGCAATCCGTCCAAGAGTGACCAAGGTTTTGAGAAAATGCAGCCTATACCGCGCGCTCGAATACGATTGGGAAAAGATCACCGAAGCTGCGTTTCACGATAAAAAGGCAGACGGTAGTACTGTCACCGTGACCACAGTCAATGAAGTTGGTAATTTTGAGATGCAAACAATGAAATGCCTCGCCGTGATTGACGTGGCAAAGACAGTCTTGGAAGGGTTAGGAGAATGAAAAATACATATGGAAACAGCGTGGCGGTTACTTTGTTTGGAGAAAGCCACGGTGAATATATCGGCGCTGTCATTGACGGACTTGCGCCCGGAATAGAAATTAGTCACGAGTATATCGCGCATATGCTCACCCTTCGCCGTCCCGACGGTAAGATCTCCACGCCGAGAAAAGAAAAGGACGAATATAAAATCGTCAGCGGTGTGGTTGGCAACACGACTACGGGAACGCCGATTACCATTCTCATCCCCAACGAGAACGTAAAAAGCGGCGACTACTCCAAGATGAAAACGGTTGCCCGTCCTTCTCACGCAGACTATACGGCAGAGTGTAAATACCACGGATATCAGGATTCCCGCGGCGGCGGACACTTCAGCGGTCGTATTACGGCGGCTCTTGTTGCCGCAGGGGCGATCTGCAAATTTGCCCTGGAGCAGAAAGGTATCTATATCGGAACGCACGTGAAACGCTGCGGCGGTGTTTCGGACCGCGAATTTGGAGATCTGATGGCGGATATCAACGAAGTAAGCGGAAAGACGTTTGCGGTACTTGACGAAGCAAGCGGAGAAAAGATGCGTAAAGCCATTCTCGCAGCGGCATCAGAAGGCGACAGCGTCGGCGGAGTTTTGGAAACGGCAATTGTCGGAATGCCGGCAGGTGTCGGTGAGCCGTGGTTTGATACCGTGGAAAGTATGCTCTCGCACATGATGTTCTCTATTCCTGCCGTCAAGGGTATTGAGTTCGGTATAGGTTTTGCCATTGCCGATATGCGAGGAAGCACGGCAAACGATCCGATAACAATGGAGAACGATAAGGTAATTACCTCTACGAACAATAACGGCGGTATTAACGGAGGCATTACAAACGGTATGCCCATTATATTCCGCACTGTCATCAAGCCCACATCTACCATTTTCAAACCACAGAACACAATCGATTTCAAACTGATGACCGAAACAGTATTAGAACCGAAAGGCAGACACGATCCTGCTATCGTTCATCGTGCAAGAGTCGTGCAGGATGCGGCATCGGCTATCGTTCTGTGCGATGCGCTGGCTATGCGATTCGGTACGGACTTTCTGAAATAATTTTCAAGTAGGAACAAGAATGAAAAAATACGGATGCATCGGCAAAAAGCTGACACATAGCTTTTCTAAAGAGATTCACAAGGAACTTGCCGATTACGAATATGAACTGATAGAACTGAACGAAGAAGAAATACAGCCTTTCTTTGAAGAAAAGGATTTTGAAGCAATTAACGTAACTATTCCCTATAAAGAGACCGTTATTCCGTATCTTGACACGGTAAGCGATATCGCGAGACGAATCGGCGCGGTCAACACAATCGTCAACCGTAATGGTAAGCTCTATGGCTATAATACCGACTATTATGGAATGAAATCCCTCATCGAACGAGTAGGATTAGCTCTTCCGGGGAAAAAGGTATTGGTTCTCGGCACAGGGGGAACGAGCAAGACGGCTCGCGTGGTTGCCGCTGATATGGGAGCTTCCGAGGTTTTGACGGTCAGCCGAAGCAAAAGTGAAGAATATATCGACTACGTCGAAGCCGTAACTCTTCACTCCAATGCAGAGATTATCATTAACACAACTCCCTCCGGGATGTATCCCGATTGCGAATCCAAGCCTATTGACATTTCCGCATTTGACCGTCTTGAAGGAGTAATCGATGCGGTATATAATCCGCTCTGTACCAACCTTGTGTTAGAAGCCAAAGAAAGAGGAATCAAATCCGAGGGCGGACTCTATATGCTTGTAATGCAAGCGGTGGTAGCGGTTGAGAAATTCCTTGATACGAAAATTGAAAAGAATGTTGCCGACCGCGTGTTTGCCTCGGTTTTTGCAGCGAAGGAGAATATCGTTCTCACGGGTATGCCAGGAAGCGGAAAAAGCACGGTCGGCAAGCTCATCGAAATAGATGGATACGAATTCATCGACACCGATGCAGAAATTGATAAGCTGTGCGGATGTACGATCAAGGAACTGATTGCCACGAAAGGCGAGAAATATTTTCGAGATTTGGAAACCGAGGTAATCCGTGACGTGTCCTCGGAGAGTTGCCGCATCATATCCACGGGCGGAGGCGCGATTTTAAGATCGGAAAATGTGCGTTACCTTAAGCGTAACGGAAAACTGTTCTTCATTGATGCCAATCTTTCAAGACTTCGTGCAACCGATGATAGACCACTTTCCAATACCGAAGATAAGCTCGCACGGCTATATAACGAAAGAATCGATATCTATAAAGCAACCGCCGACGTGATCGTTCCCGATATGGCCACCCCCGAAGCGGAAGCAGAATATATTTTAGCCAAACGAATGGAGTCCATCCTATGAAGATACTTGTTATTAACGGCCCCAATCTGAATATGCTCGGTATTCGTGAACCCGACCACTACGGACGTGAAACCTATGCCGACCTTGTTGCGAAGATTGAGCGTCATTGTAGCGCAAAAGGCATTAAGGTCGAGCTATTCCAATCCAATCACGAAGGCGATCTCGTGGATAAAATTCAAAGCGCATACAAAAACGCCGATGGAATCGTCATCAATCCCGGCGCTTACACTCATACGAGTATCGCCATTTTGGATGCAGTGAAAGCGGTAGGTATTCCGACCGTTGAGATACACATCTCAACGGTAGAGGAACGTGAGGACTTCCGGCAGATCAGTTACGTACGCCTTGCCTGCGTGAAAACCATCACCGGTCACGGCACGGACGGATATATTGAAGCCATAGACTTTTTAACAGAGGAAAAATAAATGATAGCAACATTCAAACCGTGCAGCTTGCGCGGAACGATAGATGCCCCTCCTTCCAAGAGTCTGGCTCACCGCTACCTCATCGGCGCGGCTCTTTCGGGACAAAAATGTACTTTGACAGGTATCGATTACAGCGAGGATATCCTCGCCAGCATCGATTGTCTCTCCGCGCTTGGCGCAAAGATAACAGCCGATAAGGATATGGTAACTATCGATCCCACAGGATTTATGCAATCCGAACATCCTATTCTCCACTGCAGAGAAAGCGGAAGTACGCTTCGCTTTTTTATTCCTCTTGCCTTGTGCCTCGGTCGAACAGTCACTCTCTTTGGCAGTGATAGACTCTTTGAACGTCCCCTTGGTGTTTATGAGGAACTGTGCCGTGACAGAGGATTTACTTTCACCAAAGGCAAAAATTCCGTTACAGTATGCGGAAATCTTGAAAGCGGAAGTTACCAAATCCGCGGGGATATCAGTAGTCAG
>JAZRNC010000025.1:0-2292 GCA_045647965.1 Eubacteriales bacterium
CAATCTCTATCGCAATTCCAAGCACGTTTCTTTTCCAACTCACGATCCCAATGGTAGCACATACAATAACATCCGCACCATTCATCATTGTCCGAAAAGGCATCTTTGTCAAAATAAGCTAACCAATCGTCCAATAATTCATGTGTTAATTTACAAACTGATATTTCCATAATAATCCTCCGTCAAATTCTAATTTCTGATTATGTTTTCATCGACCATGAACACAAATCGAATTGTGGCTTGCTTTATAGTTCGGTCAAAACACCACCGTTGAATCCGTATATGTTTTCCTTTTTGAATCCGTATAAAGACCCAGGCAAGCTGATATGCGGTTCAAAAGTGAACGCTTCGACAGCGGACAGTTTTTCCGTGTTTCCTTTTTCGATGTAGATACGGTGTCTTTTATCCTTAACTATGGAATGACCCAAGTTTCCAAGAAAATCAAGGTTGACGTACCCACGAGCTTTAATCTGATCGTTTATGTAGTAGAACAGCTCCTCAAAAGTAGTGTTCTCATTCACGAAACCAAGCATAGCTTCATGCAGATAGGCTTCCATTTTGAGACCGTTTCGCCATTCATCATTCTGTATTTGCTCTACGTCTTTGACGATCCTGCCGTTTTCTACGATCAGCGTTCTGGCATAGTCGCCCCAAATGCAGTTGCTTTGCGGGCTTAAATCTATTGTGATAATATCGTTTAGTTCAATTATGTGGTCAACCGTTTTATACTCACGACCGGATACCGATACAGCAGTCTTATCACCGGCGAAAACAAATGCGCCCACATCCCAATACCAAAAGGAATCCGCACCATGGGAGAGCATATATTTCTCACACAGTTTGCGAAGTTCAACAAGCGTCATGCCCGGCACAATAACTGTTGAAGCATATTCAATAGTGGCTCGGTTCAGATTTTGCATTTTGTGAACTGTCATATTTTCCTCCATATCATTTTGCAAAACAATAATTACCCTTTGTTTTTCCTTATATCTCCGCTATATTTTCGATTTATACTTTACCCCAAACGGCTTTCAGTACGGCATAGGTAACATCGCATTCTGCGGCGTGTTTCTTTCTGTAGTTCGGTTCTTTCCCCGCCACCTTCTTGAACGCACTCAAAGCACTTTCGGGGATCTGATTGAAAATCGCATTTCTGTCTAACATATCTGCAAGAGCTTCATATGTATCGTTGTGCTGTTGTACCCAATCAGGAACACCGGTGACAGAGCCCAGCCAAAAGGCGAATTGAAAATTGTAGGAGCTATTCATAATACCAACAATCTGTTCTTCTGTCATAGGATTCAGAGCTTGCCAATTGTAGTTGAACGGTCCGACAAATCCACCGCCGAACTCCGACGGCTTTTTGAATGTGATGTATTCATCAACGTCCTTCATGATTTCGTAAGCGTGCTTGATGGCTGCTTTTGCGGTATTCATATTTTCCTCGGTACGCCATCCCTGCGTAGCGGCAAGGATGCCGATATGGTTTGCACCGGGAAATTTGGCTTTCGGTTTGTAGTATCGCTCGTTCTTGCCCTTGATAGAGAAATCGTCAATAGAGTCGTACGTTAAAGCCGCTGACAGATGCTCAAAGGCGAGTGCAAGTTCTTCCTCATAAACGGGAATATCTTCGGAAGCCTTTGCCATAGCGAGAATATTGGCAACGATTGCGCGATTGCCACCACGCCCTTCTGCATCAAGTGCTTCGCCGCCGCGAAACCAATTCTTGTGTCTCGATGCGATTTCGGGTGTCAGCAACGCCGTGATCGCTTTTTGAATCGCCGGATGATTCGCTTCAACACCCAAATTCAATAGCCCGCCGATGCGGCAATCCATACCGTCAATACCATGAAGCTCGTGACCGAACCACCCATCGGGATGCTGTGCGGACAAATGCTTTTGTGTATTGGATTGTGCCAAAATCTCATTCTGAAGCGCCATCATAAAAGGCTCGTCCACGGGAGTATCAAGCATATCTCGATATACCAAATATTTAATACTTGGGCAAGCATGTTTAAGGAGAAAGTCTATTTGCTTTTGAAAGTTATATGCCATGACTCATTCTCCTTTTTTCATGCGTTCAATTATATGCAAAAATTCCACCGCCCAAAATGTAAGCTCACACCAAATTGCCGTATCTTTTCTATGATCGGGTTCAAGTCCGATTTCCGCATATGGGTGTCCGCTGCGGAAATTATCTTTGAAACGGCTTTTTTCGTAAGACGAGGTGAACGTGGTACGGAGTACGCCATCCTCGGACAACATTTCGATCAAAGTTTCCACTGACTCTTT
>JAZRNC010000026.1:0-10741 GCA_045647965.1 Eubacteriales bacterium
GTCAATGGTTGTCGGGAAATAAAGCGCGTACGTCGTATAGTCCCCGTGGTTGTAATACCAAATTTCAGAGATCTTTACGGATTTCTGATTGATCCATATTTTTGCAAGATCATTGGCGGCGCCGTATACCGCAGCGGCATCGTTTACCTTCGAGCCGTTCATGCCAACGGCAGCGTTGTTCAGCCAGCCACGCACGATACCGAGTGCTTCGAATCCGACACCGTTATAGAGTCGGAACGAAATATTATCACTCTCCAGTGTGACGTGGTTCAAAAGATCCATTGAATATTCAGCATCCACGTAGGACGTGCCGTTTATGATCTGAAAATCCGCGGCAAAACCGGTGATTCCCGTGAAGCTCTTCGGTTCCATCGTCCCTTCGTGGAGAAGAACGAGCGGATACGAGGGGGTGGGATCGACCGGCGGTTCCTCCGGATCTTCGGGAGTGTTCGGATAAGAGGGCGGATTATCCGAGGGATCAAGGTCCACCCTGGAACCCTCATCGATCATACGAATAACGATGGCAGCAATCTCACTGCGCTTTACCGTGGAATTCGGCATAATATATCCATTGCCGTCTCCCGTCATAACCCCCCATTTATAAAGACGGTATACTCCGGACACAAACCAATCGGATGTGGTGACATCCTTTAAGGTATCCGCTTCGATGGGATTGATCTCGATGAATGTGAGTCCGGAAATCACTGCGGCGCGGGAGAATAACACCGCGACCTGTGCGCGCAGAGCCGGGACCGTATAATTTTCGTAATCCTCCGTTACGATACCTTTTTCTTTCGCGTATGAGACGTAACCGTCATACCAATTATTTCCCGTCGAAGGCGGAGTGAACACACTGCCCGTTGCGAGAAGCTGATAGCACGATACCGCAAGCTTTATGGTTTCGGCAATGGTCAGAGCGCCGCTTGGGTCATAAGAAGTGGGCGACTTTCCGCCGATAATGCCGAGGGTATAGGCGCTTGCCACTTCATCATAGAACCAGTCCGATTCGCTCACGTCGGTGAAAACGTTATTATACGGGCGGACGACTTCAAAATCCTCAAGAGAAGTCGCGAAAACGGGAAGCGAAAGAGAGACTGCAATAAGGATCGCAAGGATAACGGTGAGATTCTTTTTGTAGAGATTCATAAACTTCCTCCGGTATGTAATTTTGATGGAAACACTTTATTTCCCGATAAAGCGGGTGCCTACGGATTTTCCGTCAAGGATATCATAAAGAATGGCAGGATTCTCGCCGTTGGCAATGATCATATCGCATCCCGCCTCCATCACGATATGCGCAGCGGTGAGCTTGGTCTGCATACCGCCCGTTCCGATTTCCGAGCCCTTGCCGCCTGCGGAAGCGATGATCTCGGGAGTCAGTTCTTTGACAACGGGAATGAGCTTGGCATCGGGATCCACCCTTGGATTTGACGTATAAAGTCCGTCAATGTCGGAAAGAATAACAAGCAGTTCTGCATGAACGTGAGAGGCAACGATGGCACCGAGAGTATCGTTGTCACCGATTACGATCTCATCCGTCGCAATCGTGTCGTTTTCGTTGATGATGGGAAGAGCCTCGTAGCCGAGCAGACGTTCGATGGTGTTGATAAAATTCTCGCATCGCTTGGGATCGTGAACGTCACTGCCGGTGAGAAGGATCTGGGCAACCGTATGGTTGTATTCGGAAAACAGTTTGTCGTACGTGTACATCAGCTCGCACTGTCCAACGGCGGCTGCCGCCTGTTTTTCGGGCAGAAGCTTCGGACGTCCGTGAAGATGCAGCTTACCCATTCCCATACCGATGGCGCCGGAGGACACGAGAATCACCTCGTTCCCCGCATTTTTTATGTCGGAAATCACCTTACAAAGTTCTTCCATATGACGGATATTGAGAAGTCCTGTTTTATGTGCTAAGGTGGATGTACCTACTTTGATTACCAGTCTCATATTTTTCCTCGTTTTTATATCAATCTCGTCGGATGACCGACTTCTATGTAGTTTTTTCGTATTTCTTTTATTATACATAATTTGCGGAAAAAATTCAAGAAATAAAACGCAACTTCGGAATAATAAAATGATTTTATCCGCTAAAATCTTCCTTAAAAGCAAAAAATACTTGATTTTTCCGTTTGTTTGTATTACAATATAGTAGATAATTATTAAAAAAGTTAAAGTTTGAAAGGACGATCAATCATATGGAACGTAAATTCAGAAAAATCGGTGTTCTTACGTCGGGCGGTGACGCTCCCGGTATGAACGCTGCTGTCAGAGCTGTAGCAAGAGCTGCCAATGCGCGCGGCGTAGAAGTTGTTGGACTCATCGGCGGTTACCGTGGAATGATCCACGACGAAATGATCGAGCTCAACAACCGTACAGTATCCAATAAAATTCAGCTTTCCGGAACATTTTTGTATTCTGACCGCTGCCTTGAATTCAAGGAAGAAGCCGGTATGCAGAAGGCAATCGAAACTCTGAAAAAGAATGAGATCGACGGCATTATCGCCATCGGCGGTGACGGAACCTTCCGTGGTGCTACCGATCTTTCCGCACGTGGTGTACCGACCATCGGTGTTCCCGGTACGATCGACAACGATATTACCGCATCCGACAACACGATCGGTTTTGATACCGCGATGAATACAGTAATTGAAAACGTTGAAAGACTTCGCGACACTTGCGAATCCCACGCTCGCTGCAACGTTGTTGAAGTTATGGGCCGTGGTGCCGGTGACATCACGCTGAACACGGCAATCTCCCTCGGTGCCGTTGCTGCTGTTATTCCCGAAGCTCCGTTTGATGAAGAAGCCTGCATCAACAAGATCATCCGTCTCCGCAGAGAAGGTAAGAGAGGATTCCTCATCATCGTTTCCGAAGCATTCCCGACTCTCGGTGAAGAACTCGCGAAGAAGATCACTTCCGTTACCAAGGAACTTGCAGAAAAAGAAGGCAACGACAGACTGTGGGTAGAATCCAAGTTCTGCCGTCTGGCGCACACCGTACGCGGCGGTGCTCCCACACTCGCTGACCGTCTTCTCGCAACAAAGATGGGCGTTCGCGCCGTTGACGAGCTTCTTGCCGGAAACTCCGACATCGTTGTCGTAGAACGCGGCGGTGAAATCACCACTTGCGGTATCGGCTGGTCCCAGGTTCTCGACCGTATGTATAAAGGTACTCTGAAAGAGGGCATGACGGACAAGTATTCCGCAGAAGAGCTTGCCGAAATGGAAAAATTCATCGCAGAAAAGCGTGAAACATTCCGCAAGACTTATGCGATGCTGAACGAACTCGCAAACTGACATTTCGTAAATATGAAAACCGAGGGAGATCGATATTCCCCTCGGTTTTTTATATGGCGAGATTCGTCGCAGAAGCACCCGAAAACACGGAAAACTCGGGTGTTTTTAACCGCTTAGCACCCAAAACTATATTTTTTTGGAACGGTATGCGGTTCAAACTTTTTTAAATATCTATAAGGAAAAAACTACGCTAACAGAACGATAAATTGGGATTTGTCAGTAAAATTAGTCTGCTTGTCTATCATTCGCTTGCTTTTCTGCAAGAACCTCGAAGTAATTATCCTCAATAGCAAACCCAGATGAATCCCAATCGTGGGACTGCTTAAATGTAATTTTTTGTTCATATACCAATCCATCATCGGATTGAACCATATAAGTTATGACCCCATCACCACAGTAATTGAGAACAGGAGAGGGGGCAAGTTGTGCCTTTGTGGAACAAAGTGAATATTGTCCCTCGGCATTTAGAAATGCTAAACAGGTATTGCTATTATCTGTAAACAAAACAACTCCAACACAACCATAGGCTAAATCATCTGCAACAACACAGTCAACTATTGTCCAATTCGCCTCTGATTTATTCTCGAATAATTTAAGAATTTCATCTTTAGTCCATTGTTTTTCAGAACTACAAGCAACGAGTGATACTACCAAAAACACACCAAGAATTGCCAAAACTATTCGTTTCATATTCGCCCTCCTATCAAATTCTTATTTATCAAACTCTTTTACATATACAGTATACCACAAATCTTCCGTTTTTTCAATCTGCAGCTCTCACAATTTACAAAATTGTACGGTGGCAAGACTAAGAATTAAAACAGAGGGAACAGCCGCGCGAGACTGTTCCCTTTTTTGAATGCATATTGGATTTGTATGGGCGTTATTATTCGCCGAAATAGCTCCTAAGAAAACATTTGGGACTGCGTTCGTGTCGGGCTTCGTCAAAGCTTGAAGATTCGTATTTTGATCTCCAGTTCGTTTTGTGCAGCGGCGCAGAACACGCGGTAGTGACCGTTGCGGTTGGCTGCCGCTTTTTTCGTGTCGAAAATCGCTGCCGAAGTCGTGTATTCACAGCACCATCCCTCGTAAGTTACAGAAAGACGATGTTCGTCCTCCTCAATTACGGGATGAGTCTCGCCGTCAAATGCGAAGGCAGGAAGCAGATATCCGATATCTCCCTCACCGCTTACCGAAATGCTGACACCGTTTTCGGATACCGTGTATTTTGCCAGTACCTTCTCACCGTTCTCAAACGTACACTCGATATCCGCACTCGCCGCGGTGTCGGTTGCCTCATAATGGAGAATATCGTATGCCGTTTCTTTATCAAGGGCAAACTGCCACTCACCGTTTACTAAAATTCCCGGACACATCGACAGCGGAACGGCATCTTCTACGTCGATTTTATACGACGGATTGGATACACACGGAGTGGACAGACAAATCGTTGACGGTGCTTCGCGCCAAAGAAGCCGTCCAAGACCAGAGGCATCATAATGAGGATCGGCGTTTGTGTCAAATTCCAGCGAATAGCCGCCGCTTTTGAGAAACAGCTTATGGAAATGATCCGTGGTGCGAATAGCGCTTGTGGTATTATCGACGGTAATTGGAGCAATATCAATGGAATCGTCAGCGATCAAATACGCGCCGTATATATTGGAGGCAAGGGTAATCATATATTTGGTGAAATAAGCATAACGCTCACAGCCGTAATCAATGATTGTAATATTCGGCCAATACTCCTCTTTGTTTGTGACGGGGAATCGATTTCTCAAGTGGCTGATCGGAGTTTTATTTAGCCAGCTTTGTATGTTTTCCACGGCGCGAACAGCAGCAGTTCGAAATGTGGCGGCAAGTTCTCGATTTCCCTCCGCGGCGTAGCGCTTGGCTTCGTACTCAAAAACAGCGATCTGCCACGCCTCGCAGAAAAGGAACTGGTTGCTTCGTCCTCCAAAGGGGATCTCTCCGTTCGTTGCCTGCATCGCGAGGGACATAAGCCCCGCTTTTTTCAGTTTGGCATCGATTTCCGCGTAATATTTCCCGCGGTAACCGGCATCAAACAGCACGCAGAAGAGCGCACGAGATACAAGATCATAGGTCATCGGATTCTGGATATCGGAATTGAGGTTGTCCATATACATGCCGTTTTCGTCGAGCCACTGTTTCTGACATTCAACCTGCAGATCGATGAACTCCGTAGAATCACAAAGTCCGGCCTTTTGTCGGAAATACTCGCTGACCGCTGTGAACAACGCCCAGTTGCGAACGGTATCGGTGGGGGAAACGGCGTATTGTTTGTAACAGGTGAGCGGATTGATCTCCGCCATATAGGACTTCCATCGTGCCATCTCCTCGTCATCCACAACGTGACTCGCTTCGACTTCTTTCAGACAGCTCATCACCTCGCGGACGGAAAAATCATTATTGGCTTTTACACGAGGAATATTTAGACAGCAAAACTCCATCATCTCGCGAAATTCGGGCAATAGTTCCACGCATCGTCCGTGCGCGATCAAAATGCCAATATCACTTGTAAGACGTGGGAAACCTTGCTCACTCAGCCCGTTTTGCTTTACATTGTCGATAAAATTGTGAATATCCTCTCGGGAATACGCACCAAGGGCAGTCTCCATAATATCGAGATACATATTTTTCAGGCTTGTCATATTTTTTACTTCCTATCCTATCATTTCTGTTTATTTATTTCGTTAATTTTGCCATTTCTTCATAAAAACCATCGGGAGCAAGATCGGGGGATGGGCTTTTTTGGTGGAGATAGGAGCGAATGGCGTAGCACAAGGCGCATTTACTTGGATATCCATCCATATCCGGCGTAAATCCTTTGTTAAGCGCGTAGGAGTACAGTTCTCGGATCCCACCACACGAAAGGCGGGAAAATACGGGATATTTGTCGGCCGGAAAACGTCCCGTCAGATAATCCTCGGATTCTGCGGCAAGGCCCGGGCAACCGGACGGCACAGCATTTCCGTATAGGTCAAGGTGGCAGTGGTGCGGACGGGATAAGCTCGGGCAAGGAGACGAGGTGAGCCAATGTGAGACATCCTTTTTTTCGTACATTTCTTCGGCTATGACGAGGGCACGTCCATTCATGCCAAGTCCGTATTCAGCAGCAGTATCGGACACGTAGTCTTCTCCGAGGAAGCGCTTCAGCTCGTCTCCCGTGTATGTGCGCGAATGGTCAAGATCGATCAGCTTGCGAAGGAATTTTTCCTGCCAGATAAAATAATCAAAGCCTTCCTCTGCAAGGAGTCGACAAAGGCGAAGCGGTCGCTCAAGAGGAACGTATTCGATATGGAACGGATCGACCGATGCCATCACAGTCGTAACCCCGAGTAGACGCAGTCTTTTCAGCCGTTCTCGGACAATATCGTCGTTTATGCACCACGAAGCGTTCGTTTCTATGTAATCGATATCAATGCCATGTTTTTTCAGAATTTCAATCACCGTGCAAAGTGCGGCAAAATTCATGAACGGCTCGCCGCCGCCAATATGCACGGACGTACACCCCGCCCGAGAGAGCAGAGCGGCTGTTTTTTCAGCACAATTCTCCGTCATATACGCACCGGAACAGGTGGGCGCGGAAGCAAACATACAATGACGGCAGGCAGCACTGCAATGATAATTGGTGATGACCCCAGAATAGAGTGGAGTTTTCAGTGATTTCATAAGAACTCTCCTTTTCACACGAGGTTGGCGGAGCCGCCCCTTGAAAGGGTGAGCGCAACCTCTCTGCCGTCAAGCTCTTGCACGGTACACGTCCGATGGAGTGCGAGGTATGCGGCAACACCGGCGGCTTCCCCGAGCTGGTTTAAGTTGACCATAACCCGCAGGGCACCAAAAGCACCGACGTCGGCGTTTATCATTCTTCCGACGGCAATGAAATTCCCCCACGTTTCGGGGACAAGACAGCGGAACGGAAGCTGGTAATACGTCGGGACTTCTTCCATGCGGATTCCGTTTTCTTCCCGCCAATTTCCGCGACGAACCTCTCCGTCTTCCCCTTCCGTCTGATACGAACCGTCGAGACGGCGAAACGTGATGCCCTTACCCTGCAGATGGACGTCCACATTGTACGAACCGTTCAGAACGGCGTCGGGATATCTCGCACCGCTGAGAAGTTCATCTTCGGTTGCTTTATAGATCGTTTTGTAATGGACAGTTTCGCGAATACCTATCATAGAGCACGCGGAGATGATATTGTAAACATCCCCCGTTCCGGAATATTTGTTCAGCATTTCAACCAGTGCGCGCATTTTACGACGGCCTTCCACTTCAGCCTTCGTCAAGTCATCGGCACTGTCGCATCTCACGCCAAACACGTGCGTTTCAGCGCGCATTGAGATATCACGGCATCGTGGAACAGGACCGCCCCATCCCCAGTCGTTTTCAAGTCCGAATTCTTTCCCGTGTTCACGAATGAGTCCTTGATAGTCCACACCCCGAAACGTCCCCTGCATCAAAAAGCAAGCGGAGGGCGGCTGTACGTTGGGGTTTACGTACGACTCAATCTTCAAATCCCGCGCAAGATCCCCATCCCCCGTGGCATCAATAAAGAAATCCGCCACGATTGCACCGCGTCCATCTTTGTTTTCGATAAACACAGAGGTGATGCGATCCCCATCGGTCATAAGACCGGCGTAATAAGTGTGGAGGTAATATTTGACCCCGCTCTCGGTAAGAAGTCGGTCAAGTTCGATCTTCAGCTCGTTCGGATTGAAGCAGTGGGAACCGGCATAGTCGCGATATCCGTTATTAAACGGTTCAATGCGGTCGGTGATTTCTTCGCTGAGCCCGGCGATGATCTGTTTTTTGCCGGTCGTATCATAGTACGTGTGCCAAATGTTGACAAGCCCTCCCGTAGCGGTTCCGCCAAAACAATTGGAACGCTCCACAAGAACGACTTTCGCACCAAGTCGCGCGGCACGCACAGCAGCAAAAACTCCGGTTGCGGATCCGCCAATGACACAAATATCCGCCCGACAGACGATCGGTATTTTTTTCGCGGGTTCGGTAACGTAATTCATAGTTCCCTCCTAAACAGTACAGATACAGCGGGATATTATACTTTTCACAGTATAACACAAAAACAGAAAAAAAGCAAGAATGGAAAGATAACAAAAGAATCCCCTTTGCCCCGGCAAAATGCCGCGGTAAAAGAGGATTCGGTAATGCGGTTATCAGAAATCGGGGCGGTATACACGTTCCGCTTCACGTTCGTACAGATCTTTATTGTACCAATAGAACGTGGTTCCCTGCTCTACGCCGTATGCGGAAAGCTGCTGGAGGTAGCGTTCGGTGTATGGTAAAAAGATAAAGTTGGCTTTTCCGGTATTGTAGGTAACAGTAACGTCGTCAAATCCGCGGTAGAAGTAATCACGCGCGGTATTCATTGCATAAACGTTGTTTCGGGAGATCATACCATTCGGCTGATAGTCTGAAGCAAAGGTATAGCCGATGTGGCAGAAATTGGTGGAGTACATCATAACGTTGTTTTCAAGTACCCAGTTATTTGCCCGATAATCCCCGGTACCACAGTTGTAGGAGGCGTTCTTAGCCGGACGCTGATGACCGAAGTGGTATCCGATATACATCATATAGTTGTCGTGAACGTGGATGTCGACGTACTCTCTGCCACCCCAGATTTCGATGGGAGAGTTACCGTACGTGAGAACGTTGCCGCTCAGCTCGATATTTTTGATCGGCACAGGCGCCGCACTTTGCGAAGACAGCGTACCGTCAAATACCTGATAGATGTAGCAATCACGGATGTATAATCCGTCCGTATCTGCCCAGACCTCCACAGCGTTTCCGTAACGGATTAAAGTACCTTTTTCCTGAATCGAGCCGCCGATCCAACCCATTTCGCAGTTCTGGATCGTGAGATTCGGGCCTCCGACAAGACTGTGTACACCGTGCGCACCGATATACATCAGGCTGAGGTTGTCAAGTACAACGTCAATGGCAGCGCCAATACCGGTACAACGGTTATAAACGATAACGGAGTCGTAAACTTCAGCGGGGTTTCCTTTGTCGCAGTACATATAGAGTTCATCGTTCGCATGATCGTGAACGTACTGAAGATTGTGCTTCATGCATCCGGGATTGGTAAGCGCTTCTCCACCGGAACGGTAGTATTCGTATCCGTTGAATACCATGCCGTCGTATTCACTTGTGGTGGAGTCAGTGAACGTCGCTTCGGTATCAGAGGAGATCATCTTGATTCCCCATCCTTCGCCGCCATTGACGACGATTCCACTGATATCATGCTGGAAAGCGCTGGATCCGGGGCGTCCGAGGGGCGCGTCAAGTCTCCACACGTTTTCGTATTCTGTAGGTACCCACTCACGGCTGCCGTTGATATCGAGAGCCGCAGTGAAGATCGGCTTCGGGCCTTTTCCGTATGCGGAATATGTAACGCCGTTTGCCGTACCGAGTATCTGCTTCGCGGTACCGAGTATCTGCGTGTTCCAAAGAACTTCCGTAACATAGAATACACTGCCGCGCTCGAAGAAGACAGCGTCTCCCGGCTGCGGAATGTCGATATATTTGCCGTCAGCGGTTTTTTCAACGAGCTTGTCCTGCGTTTTCCACGGAGTTTCGGGAGAAAGTCCATCGTTGTCGTCGCTTCCGTGGATGGAGGAAATATAGTAGCAAGTTCCGCGAATGGTGGAAGGATCCACATCCTTCGCACTGCGAATTTGTTCGATACGTTTATCTTTTTCCGTTTCGTATTTTTCGGCAATATCCGCGGTCAGTTCTCTCCAATCGAGCTTGCCGTATTTGGATTCATACGCACACATCTCCTCTGCGTGGTCGTCGGCACGGAAAGCGAGGGCCGCTTCGGTACTCCGGAAGAATCCGACGTACGAAAGAGAAATATCTCCCGCATTTTCCGCGTCACCGAAGGGATAGAACAGCACTTTTACCACTTTGGCAGTAGTGGCAGGGAGAGAATCTACGGATTTCAAAAGATCCGCCGTCACGGTGAACCATCCGTCCTCTCCGTCGATCGTCTCGAACACAAGAGGGGTTACCGTGGAATCCACGACAAGATTTCCGCTCAATTTTTCGCGGTCACAACGCACTTTCATAGAAAATACGGGGTATTTTTCAAGATCCGTTTTCATTACCAAGGCGTTAACACCGATATACCACGGCGCATTTGCGATCGTTCCGCTAATTTTTCTCTGACCGTCACGGTTTGCCAAAGGTTTACCCTCAAAAGTCATAACGGGAAGAGTGGAAGACACGTCAAGCGCAGCCTCCATATTTCCGCAATACGCAGTTCCCGCATACCAAAGATGCTTGGCACTCCAAACACAGTATTCCGTGGTTGAAACGTTCAGTAATTGTTTCATAAAAGACTCCTATTGTAAAAGGGATTTTCTCGACTCCTTCGAGAAGTTACACTTGAATACATT